>JAYVFP010000323.1:0-66778 GCA_043773025.1 Archangium sp. | reverse complement strand
AGCGCAGTCGAGGGGGCACTTACCGCCCGAAGGCGAGGTAATCCCTCGACTCCGCTCGGGATGAACGGTGGGCGCTCCTTATTTCGAAAAAAACCTGCGTTCGATCACAACCGCGTCGCGCACGCTCGACTTCCAGAGCGGCTCTAGCATCAAGCAGCGCGGCACGTTGGTGGCGGGCCAGCCGGTGACGTTGAGCTACGCGATCGATCGCCTCACCACCTGCCGCGGTACGCACAACGGGTTCCCCGCGTGGGATCTGCAGGCTTCGGTGCGCTTCTTCCCTTCGGGCGCGGTGACTGAAGGCACGGTGCGTGGTTTTGATTCGCCCTCGGGCGTGCCTTCGAACGCGGGCGCGAAGAGCGTGCCCCTCGAGGTGAACATTCCGTCGGGCACCACCTCGATGGAGGTCTGGTTCCGCAACTCCAGCGGGGCCGGCATGAGCTGCGAAGCGTGGGACTCGAACAACGGGAGCAACTACCGCTTCCCCGTAGCCGCGGAGGCCCCCGCACGCGTGCAGTGGGTGGGCAATGCGGGCTCGAGCTTCACCCGGGCGTGCGCGCGGCAGGATGGGGTACCCGCTTCGACCACGCTCGACTCGTACGTTCAGCAGCGCGCGTGCATGTTCGTGGAGGTCGACGTCTACGTGCCGGGGTTGACCGACTCGGGTCAGACGCAGCCGGGTGCGGTGTTTGCGCAGGCTGAGCTCAAGCTCGACGGCGTGGTGATGCCGGCCAGCGACCTCACCTTCGTGGGCCGCTTCGGCAACGACTACCGCTTCCACTTCAACGTGCCCAAGAGCGAGCTGTACTACGGGCCGAAGTGGCAGAAGTTCGAGTACGGGTTTCGGTTCAGCACCGATGGCCGCGTGTGGTTGCGCCAGACCACGCGTGCGGTGACTCGTGATGTCAGCTTCTGCAACCCGGCGTGGCCTTTGGGCTGCTGATTTTCTTCAAGGCAGGCGCGCCGACGGCCCCTCACCCCGAGGCGTTCAGTGGTTCGGGTAGTACTTCTCGAACGCCGGCACATACATCGCCTTCGCCGCGTGACTCATGATTCCACCGGCGATCACCTCGTGATGCCGTGACCCTTTCGCTTCAGCGACATCAATCAGCGGGCGGGTCGACCAGTACCGCGCGAGGTTGAACGAACAGCGCCCATTGGGCTTCGTGATGGCCGCCAGCACCGCGCCGTACCGGGTGCTCCACGGCGCGCGAAGCAGTGACTCCAGGCCCGAGCTGACCGCCACCACCTCGGTGTACGACGAGCAGCTCGTCACCTGATCGCACGCCACCGCGCGCGCGAACGTCTCCTCGTTCGTCATGGGGCTGAAGAACCCGGGAGCGGTGAAGACCACCCTGAACGCGCGCTCGACGGTCTCTTCATCGATCGGAGCCCACCCGCTGGTGGGCAGGCCGTTCTTCTGCGCCCACTCCCACGCGCGCCATTCGAGGGTGAGCAGGCGCAACGCGGTAATCTGCGCGACGAGGCTCTCCACGGTGAAGGCGAGGCGCGCGGCGTGCCGCACTTCACCCGCGGCCTGCACGAGCTTTCCGCCCTTCGACGCGCGACGCAGGTGAAGCCTCGCGGCCAGGGTGAGCCGATTGAACTTTGGCAACGGCGCCTGCGCTGCGTTCGACGGCGAGGCTGCCGTGAGCGGCCCCTTGCCCAGGGTCAGTTCCCAGCGATCGAAGTTCGAAAGCTTCGAGAAGAAGGACGTGTCGGTGCTGCGGAACATGGCGAGGTCCCTCTCGCTGACCTCCATGAAGCCGCGCGACGAAAACCTCTCCTCGAGCGTGAGCGACAACTTCATCGAGCCCGAAAATTTCTTCGGGCCCCGGTCTTCCCACCCGAGCACGCCATTGAGCAGCGGCCCGGCGTCGCGCTTCTTGCCCGCGGGCGGGTGCTGAAAGATGGGCAGGGCTGCGAGCACGGTCTGGTCCGCGCAGAACGACTCCACGCGACTGGCCGCGGCGAGCTCGTGCTGGCGCACCGCCTCGAGCCAGCGTTCACGGCGCACCCGAAACGCCGGGCCCGCATCGGGCAGCGAGAGGTCGAAACACCTCTGCACCTTGGTCGAGAGCTCTTCATCGGGCACCTTGGGCAACGCGTCGAGACAGCTCGCTGCGGCCGGCGTCAGGTCGAGCAGGGTCTGGGCGGGCATGCGTGGTTCGATCAACGACCATGTCCACTTCGACCACTGCCCGGGGAGCGCGACCGCTGGAGAGACCAGCTGCGGGTTGACGAAGGAGCCGTTCTTGAAGCTCACCCGCACCGCGTTCTTGTCGCGTGCTAGGAAGACCGCGGTGTCGGGCGTGGGCACCGGCGGCGTGGCGACGACGGTCAGCGTGTTCAGCACCACCCAGAAGGCTTCCGCGGCAGACACCAGGCTGAGCACGGCGGCCGCGCGGGGGCGGGGGAGCGACGTGTGCTGGCTGACGTAGACCTCAGGGGGAATAAGGCCACCCACGGCGCGATCTTGATCGTCCAAAAAGTCGAGCAGGTGATCCGAGCCCGAAGGCCACGCCTCGCCGTAGGCGGTCTCGAAACGAACGGGCTTCTTCTCGCCGTCGAAGAACACCTCACCCGCGGCGTCGCGCGCGAGGGCTTTGCACAAGCCAGATTGAAGGCGGCGGTCGAGGGTCTCCTCGAGGGCCATCACCTCGATGAAGAAGAAAGAAGTCGCATGTTCGGTGCTGGCCTTCGCCTTGATGAGCATTCGCCACGCGCGCGTTCGCCCCCGCAGCAGCGCTTCGATGTTCGTCGTGGTGGCGTCTTCGGGGCGCGCGCAGATGCCCACCAGGGCTGGCGTGTCGGCGGTGAGCTCGCGGTTGAGGGTGCGCGCCGCGGGTGGAAGCGCGAGGTGAAGAAGGGAGAACTCGGCCGCGCGGCCGGCGAGGGGGTCGCCCAGGGGGGCGGCGATCAGCGCGGCGAAGGAGGGGGTGAGGTCTCGTCTGGGCTCGGTCATCAGGTCGAGCACGCCGCCTGCGAAGAGGGCTCCGAGCGGGAGGGCGTCGTCGGGGGTTTGCGCTGCGGCCGTGCAAGCGATGAGGGTTACTAAAGTGAGCACGGGCAAATTGTACTCGCCCCTCACCCCGATTCTCTCAGCTCTTGCGTCGCACCGAGATCAACCGCGCCACGATCGACACGGCGATTTCTGCGGGGGTCAGCGCGGCGATATCCACGCCCATCGGGCTCTCGAACCCCGCGACCTCTGCCGCGCTGAAGCCCGCCGCTTCCATGCGCTGCCTGAACCGCAGCGCCTTGCGCTGACTGCCAATCACCCCCAGGTACGCGAGCTTCCGCTTCACCAGCGCCTCGATGCACGCCTGGTCGAGCGGATGATCGTGCGTCGTCACGCAGCAGTACGTGTGCTCGCCATCACTGAGCGACTTCGCCACCACATCAGGCTGCTCGAGCCTTCGCACCGCGTTCGGAAAACGCTCGGCGCTGAGCCACTCCGCGCGCTCGTCGATCACGGTGACCTGAAACCCCACGTGCTCGGCGAGCGCGGCCAGCTCTTTGGCCACGTGCCCTGCGCCGAACACGAACAACGACGCCGGTGCTCCGTGTTTCTCCAGGAACACCGTCATCTTCCCCCCGCAGCACATGCCGAGGTCATGCGTCAGGTGCGTCTCGAGGGTGCGCGTGGCTTGCGACGCGTCACTCAACAACGCGAGCGCGGCGTCGATGACCTGCTTCTCGATGGCCCCCCCGCCGATGGTGCCGCGCAACGAGCCGTCGCCCAGCACCACCAGCCGTGAACCGGGCTTCTGCGGAGTACTCCCATGCGCCGCCGTCACCGTGCACAACACGAAGGGCCGGCCTTCGGCTTCGAGCTGCGCTACCTCGGTGAAGAGCGACGCACCCACGGCTTTCAGTACTTCGTCTTGGGGCAGGCGTTGAGGTCGTTCTTCTTCTGCTCTTCGATGCGGATGACCTCGGCGGTCGTCGCGGTGAGCTGCTGCGTGAGGGCCTGGTCCACCGGCGCCCACTGCGCGTCCTTCGCCTTCTCACCGGCCACCAGCTTCTGCGAGGTCTCGAGCACCGAGAGCAGGCCCTTCACCGCGGCCATCTGCTGGTCGTCGCCCGCAGCCACCTCGGCGCACTTCACCTTGAGTTCTTCGAGCAGGCCCTTGGCCGGCTTCTTCTTGTACTTTTGCGCGAGCTCGTCGTACGCGATCGCGGCTGCGACGCGCTGCCCCGAGGCGATCAAGATGTCTGACGTGCGCTGCGCGCGCATGCCGTCGAGCTGCTGGAAACGCAGGGCGGCCGGAGCAGAGGCCTCGAGCTCATTGGCGTACGTATTCTTGAGGAGCAACGGCCAGCTCAGCTTGGTCTGGGTCGTGGCGAACTTGATCGCCTGCATCTTCGCGGTCAGGCAGGTGGCCAGCTCGTCCTTCGAGTTGAGGTCCACCTTCGCGCTGCCATCGGCTGCGACCTCGACGTCGGCCTTGAGCACCGGCACTGGCCCCTGGCCGAGCTTCGCGTAGCACTCACACATCGAAGGCTGGGCGAGCCTCAGCTTGCCGGCGATGTCGTTGGCGGCGTTGTCGCCCACCCTCACCATTTGTGCGCTGGCCCCGATGGGAATCTCGGCGACCACGGCCTTGCTCCCCGCTGAAAGCGCCTGCAGCGCGAGCTTCTTGTACGCCGCCTCGACGCACGCCTTGCCGGTGGCTGAAGCGCCCAGGCCGTTGAGCTCGACGGTCACGCCGCTCTCGGCCACGGTGAGCTTCGCCTTCAAGTCGAAGGGCTGCCCATCACGCGACTGCAGGTCGATGAAACACTCCTGCATGGCGGGCGTCATCGAGAGCATCGCGCCCGTGAGCACCTCGGGCGTGAGCGGGGCCAGCGTCAGCGTGCGCGTGGCGCAGGAGGCCACGTCGAAGGGGATCACGTTGGTGATCGCCATCTTCTTCGTTTCATCTGAACCGGGGTTCGCCGGTGCGGAAGCGGGAGTCGTGGTGCCTGAGCTGCTGGTGGTGGCGCAGCCAAGCAGGACGATGAAGAGCGCGGCAGTGGCGAGACGAATCATGAGGTGGTCTCCAGGAGGAAATTGCCCTCGCGTTACACACCGCGCCGCGCGAGGTGGCAACGATTCAGAGTGGCAGGCGCGTGCAGAGGCGGGTGTGAATGGTGCCGCGCTTGTGCCCCACTGGAACTTCCGAAGGCAGGGAGCCCTGCCAGGTGCCGGACGCTTCGCTGTACGCGCCGCGCTCGAGAGCCACTCCGTCGACGACGAGGTCGAGCACCGATGCGAGGTTGCTGCCGCGCAACACGACGGGATCCGCAGCAGTGGGGGGCCATTGCACGCTCGTGATCCCCGGTGTGGAGAGCGAGGTGTCGCAGACGAAGAAGGGCCACTCGCGCCACGACTGCCCACCGCGCGTGTCGCGAAAGACGGTGTACAGCGTGCCCGTGCGGCGCTCAGGCACTGGATCTGCCGTCGAGCCGGGCGCGGTGAAGAGGGTCTTCACGCCTTCGCCCAGCGCGGTGCTCGTCTCGGTGAAGCGGCCCGAGGTCGAGTACCAGGCGGTGAGAATGCGCTCGGTCTTCAGCTCGTCGCCCGTCGGCGTGGTGAGCACGAAGGGTTCGAAGGTCGACTCGGGCGCGATGACGTCGAGGGTGATGGGTTCGCGCTCCTTCACGAAGAAGCGGGCGCCGCGTGGCCACGGCTCGTTCGCGACCACCAGCGCGTCGACGATGGGGTTCGTATTGCGCACCGGCGACTCGGAGATCGCCACGCGAAAGAGCGCGATGATCGACTTGAGCTCGTTGCGCTGCACGCGATCGAAGAGCGCCTGCAGTTCTTCCATGGGGGCCTGCGGGCTCACCGTCTCGGCGACCGCGAAGGCGATGAGCTGGCCGACCGTGCCCGTCTGACGGCGGGGATCTTCGGGGGCGAGCACGTCGAAGAGGCCCGCGGGCACGGAGTAGAAGGCTTGATCGTTGAAGCCGATCACCGTGACTCCCGGGGGAAGCCTGCCGGTGCCTGAAGTGAGCGCGGAGGGATCCTGCAGCACCTCGGGGTTCGCGCAGGCGCTGCGGTTCAAGTTGAAGGGGTCGGCTTCACAGCCCAGCCACAGCACGGTGCTCGGGGTGTTTCGTGAAGGGTCGAGCACCAACGAACGGATCCGCGTCGATTCTCCCGGAATGAGCTTCGGGTTGTCGGCGCTGATGCCGATGAGGCGCAGGTTCTCGACGAGGGTCTCGGGGCGGAAGCCAGGGTCGCAAGCCGTCAGCAACAGCAGCAGCCAAAAGAAGACAGGTGTTCGCATCAGAACTCCGCCCTCAACCCGAGCACGGGCAGGATCGGCAAGCCGGTCAAGAACGCCTGCTCCGAGTAGTCGTAGCTGTTCAGCACCGCTTCCACGTTGCGCTGGTTCGTCACGTTCTGCACGTCGAGGTACAGCGCGAGCATGAAATCCCGGAACACGAAGCGCTTGTCGATGCGCAGATCGAGCTGAAAGAAATCTGGCAACCGCCGCGAGTACTGCTGATCCTGAATGGGAAAAAAATAGTTCCCATTCGCGTCGTAGATGGCCGTCTGCACCGGCCGGTTGAGCGGCCCCGAGGTGTACCGAATCTTCGCGCCGACGATGAAGTCGAAGGGCAGCTTGTAGCTGGCGACCACGACCAGGTTGTGCGGCTGGTCGTACTGAGAGAGCCCGTAGACGGTGCCGCCGTAGAAATCGCGCTCGACCCGCGAGAGCGAGTACGCGATCCACCCGAAGAAGTTCCTGGTCAGCGCGTGCCGCAGCAGAATCTCTGCGCCGTAGCTGCGGCCCCGGCCGATGCTGGTGAACTTGAGATCGACCGCGTCGAGGTCGAGCGAACCGCCCGTCTCACCCAGCGTCGCGCGCGCCTGGTTGAACAGGTCTTTGTAATACAGCTGCACGTCGAGGCTGATCGCGTCGGTGAAGCGCGCTTCGGTGCCGATCATGTACTGCCGCGCGCCTTCGGCCTCGAGGTTGGGGTTGCCGAAGCCCTTGGTGAGCAGGCCGCTCCGGTAGTCGGGCGTCTGATGGTAGATGCCCGCGGCGCCCTTGAGCGCGACCCGCTCGTTCACCTGCCAGAACACGGCGAGCCGGGGGTCAGCCCACGCCTTGTTCATCTGCGAGTTGTAGTCGAGGCGCGCGCCACCAATGATCCGCAACGAGTCGAGCGGCTTCCACAAGAGCTGCGCGAACACGCCGGGCTCGACCGAGGTGACGAACTCGTTGATGTACTGGAGCGACTTGCTCTGAAACGGGTCGGGCACCTGGTTCAACTTGGGCAGCGGGGGCGACTGCACCTCTACCGAGTACGGCATCACGCCGAGATCGAGGCCGAAGCTCAGCTCGGAGTTGATCTGCGGGATCGCGTACGTGAACGTGTTGCGCGAACGCACCGGGTACTGCTTGCCCCGAGCGAAGATGTCGTCGCCCAGCGTGAAGCTGAGCTCATCGATCCCGAACGAGGTGCGGCTGCGAAAGTCGAAGCCCTGGCTCAGCTTGAAGTCGAGGCCGACCAGCAGCCGGTTGTAGAGAATGCGGGTGCCGAACGTGCCGCGCCCTTCGGGATCGATCGACGGGTTCGGCAACGCGAGCACCAGCTCGTCTGACGAGCCGAAGAAGCTCACGAAGAAGCGCACCTTGCCGCTCTTCGGCCGGTACTCGAGGCGCGCCTGGTAGTCGTAGTAGCGCGGCGCGAGCGTGAAGCTGACCGTGTCTTTCGCGCCCGGAATGAGCCCCAGCACCGCCGGCAGAATCACGTCGATGTAGCTGCGCCGGCCGCTGACCGAGAAGCTCCAGTGCTCGTTGAGGGGCCCCTGCAGGATTCCGGAGACGTCGACCAGGTTGACGTCGAGATACCCATGGAAGCCCTTCTTCGAAGGCGTGCGCGATTCAGCGCTCACCAGGCCGCCGATGTTGCGCCCGTAGTCGGCGTTGAAGTTGCCGGCCTGGAAGTTGATGTTCTCGAGCAACCCCGCGTTGTACGTCGAGAACAACCCACCGAAGTGGAACAGCTGGGGCACCGGCGCTTCGTCGACGTAGGTGCGCGTGTCCCACGATTTTCCGCCGCGCACCACGAGCAGCCCGATGCCGAACGGCGCGCGCGCCACGCCCGGCAGGTTCTGCACCACGCGGAACGCATCGCCGTTGGTGCCGGGGATGAGCTTGATCTCTTCTTGCGAGAGCGTGACCTGCGCGACCTCTTTTCTCTCTTTCGGCGCGCGAACGACCGTCTCGTACCCACCGTAGGTCTTCTTGCGAATGAAGTACTTCACCTCGGTGCGTTTGCCGGCAGTGAAGGTCTCGCTCACCTCGTAGCGCTGGTAGTCGGAGTTCACGACCACCACCGGAAACGTACCTTCGGGCACGTCGCTGAACTCGAAGCGGCCGCCTTCACCGGTGATGGTCTCGAGGCCCTCCACCACCACCTGAGCTCCTTCGACGGGATCTCGGGTGCCTCGCTCGACCACCACGCCAGTGAAGTTCACCTTCACGCCGGCATCGACGGTGACGACCTCGACGACCTGAGGCCGGTAGAGGAACTCGAGTGAGAACGAGATGCGCACGGCGGCAGGCACGCCGTCGATCTCCGCGGGCGTGAAGACGAACTGCAGCGCCGCCTTCATCGCCTCGGTGTCGAACGCTTCGCCTGCGCTCTTCGCCACCCGAACGTCGAACACCTTGCCGTCGGGCCCGATGTCGATCTCGAGCGTCACGGTGCCGCCGACGCCGGCGTCCATCTGCTCGGCGGGGAAAACAGGGTCGACCTGGTGCACCAGGGTGGGGGCTTTGGTGAGCACGCCGCGGCCCGCGTCTTCCTCCGCGAGCGCGATCGAGGCGAACAAGAGGCTGAGGGTCAGCGCACGGCGAATCAAGCGAACGCTGGCTTAGCTCAGTGTCACCCCGTCAGAAAGCTGTCGCGCTCAAGGGTTGGCGGTCTCGTGACGAAGCCTCGTGCATGAACGCAGGCCAGCCCCTGGAAGAGCCCCTGTCGAACTTCGAGCAGCTCGTGGAGGAGGGCGTGTCGCGGGCCCGCCAGGGCTCCGTGCTGGTGGTGGATGCGCGTGGCACCCAGCCTGCCTGGTTGCGCCGCAAGCTGGCGCTGCTGGTGCCAGGAGGCGAACTGCTCGACGCGGGTGACTCGTTGTTCATCCTCCTGGTGCGGCACGCGGGCCCGGGCGAGAGCTGGCTGCTGGTCGAGCGCGCCCGCCGTCAGCTCAAGGAGTGGGGTTGGCATCGGGCGGTGATGGCGTCGGCGTGCTGGCCGATGCAGGGCTCATCACCGATGGACGTGGTGGCCGCGGCGCTCGCTTCGTTGTTCGACGAACGCACGCGGGTCGACGCCGAGCTGACGAAGGCCGACCTGCAGGTCGAGGTCGATGGCAGCGGGTTCTGGTGGGGCTCGGCCGGCGAGTTGCTCAGCGGCTGAAGCTTCAGGGCCGCTGAACGCTTCGTCTTGTGGGTCTCGCGCGGGGTTCAGCTCTCCACCTGCGGCGTCGATGTGGCGAACTCCTCGGGAACTCGCAAAAAATCCGTGCGGTACATGCGAACGATCCCCACCAGCAGCGCCACCGCCACCGGCCCGAGCAGCAGCCCCACGGCGCCGAACGCAGCCAGACCCCCGAGCAACGCGAAGAAGACGATGGCCCCGTGCAGGTGCACCTCGTCTTTGATCAAAAACGGTTTGATCACGTTGTCGATCAACGCCACCGCGGTCATCGCCCAGATCGCCAGAAACAGCGCCATGTACGGGTGCCCGGTCAGCAAGAGCAGCGCGGCGGCGGTCAGGCACACCGAGCCCGCTCCGACGGCGGGAATGAAGGCGATGAAGAACGTGGTCGCGGTGAAAAAGACAGGGTACGGGACGCGCGCGATCAGGTAGCCGACCAGCGCCACCGTCGCCTGAGCAGCCGAGGTGATGAGCGTCGACTTGATCACCGACGATGACATCTGCCGCACGGCCTCCATCAGCTCGAGGGTGCGCCCCCGCCGCAGCGGCGTGATCGAGTCGAGCCAGTCGACCAGCTTCTCGCCTTCGGCCAGCAGGCAGAAGAACGCGATCAGCATCATCGTCGTCATGAACAGCAGCGAGCCCGTCGCGCTCACCGCCGCGCCCACCACGTTGGCCGCTTTGCCGCCCTGCGCTGCCACCTGCTCTCCGAGCGCCTTGCCGAGCTTGGCGTCGTCCTCGGCGATCTCGCCTGCGAACTGCTCGATGAGCTGCCGCACCACCTTTTCCACGGGGTCGGGCAGCCGCTCGATGAGCCCGCTGGTGCCCTCGCTGCGGGCCGTCTCGGCCACGAACTTGAGCCCCTGGTTCGCCTCTTTCACCAAAAAGGCAGAGAGCCCCACCAGCGGCCCGAGGATCAACACCACCACGCCGCCCGTGATGATGCCCGCTGCAAACGAGCGCCCCCGCTTGGGGCCCAAACGCTTCGCGAGCCTCAGGTTCAAGCGCCAGAACACGGCGGCGAACGCAGCGCCCAGAAAGAGCGCGTTGGCCAGCGGGTAGAACGCTACCGCCACCAGAAAAAGGGCACCGATCAACAAGACGAAGAGAAACCGCCGCGCCGCCAGCTCGTTCATCATGCCGGGCGAATAATCGGGTCGCCGAAGCACGACCGTTTCGTCACCGCGGGGTAATCCCCACCTCTGGGGGCCGATCCCCGGCCCCGGGCTCGTCGAGCAGCGCCGCCAGCTGGGGGAGGTCGACGGGCTTGACCACGTGGGCATCGAAGCCGGCCTCTTTCGCCCTGTCGCGATCACGGTCCTGGCCGTAGCCGGTCAGGGCCACCAGCCGCAGCGGCCGCAGCTCGACCCGCGCGCGCAGCTTCTGGGCCAGCTCGTAGCCGTTCATCATTGGCAGCCCGATGTCGAGCAGGGCGATGTCGGGCCGGAAGGTGTCGACGATGCGCAGCGCCGAGGGCCCGTCGTAGGCCGTGCGCGTCTGGTACCCGATATTTTGCAGTGCGTAGGCAAGGAGATCCGCGGCGTCTTCGTTGTCGTCGACCACCAGCACCCGCTTTCCGCTCGAACGTGGGGTGGCGGTGACGACCGGCGTCTCTTCGGCCGTCTCCTCGGGCCCGGCGGCGCGCAGCCGAACGGTGAAGGTGCTGCCTTGACCTGCGCCGGGGCTCGACACCGAGACCTGGCCGCCATGCATCGCCACCAGGTGGCGCACGATGGCGAGGCCCAAACCCAGCCCGCCCCGCTCGCGGTCGATGGCCTGGTGGCCCTGCACGAAGCGGTCGAACACCCGGGGGATCAGCTGCGCTGCGATCCCCACGCCGGTGTCGGTCACGTGCACGACCGTGTCTTCGCCTTCACGAGCGCCCCGCACCTCGATGCGCCCACCCGGCGGCGTGTACCTGGCTGCGTTGGTGAGGATGTTGGCGAAGATCTGCCCGAGGCGATGCGGGTCACCGTCGATGACGAGCCCTCGCGGCACTTCGGTCGAGACGCGGTGCTGGCGTTGATCGATCAACGGGCCCGTCATCTCGAGCGCCCTGGCGATCACGTCCGCAAGCTCCAGCCGCTCCTTCGTCAGGGTGACCTTGCCGCTGGTGATGCGCGCGATGTCGAGCAGGTCGTTGACCAGCAGCACGAGGTGAGTGACCTGCCGCTCGATGACGCCGCGCTCACGCTCGAGAACGCCGGCGCCGCGCTGACGCATCAGCTGCAGCGCCGTGGTGATCGGCGCCAGGGGGTTGCGCAGCTCGTGGCCGAGCATCGCGAGGAACTCATCTTTCGCGCGATTGCCGGCTTCCGCGGCCAGGCGTGCTTCTTCGAGCTTTTGGGCGGCCTGCTTCCGCTCTTCGATGTCGCTGTGCATGCCGACCCACTCGCGAATCGAGCCGTCGGGGAGGGTGATGGGCGCCGCGCGGATGGCAAACCAGCGGTAATGGCCATCGGCGCGGCGGAGACGGTGCTCGAACTCGAAGGTCATGCGACGTTCGACGGCGCTCTTCCACGCATCGATGGTGGGTTGAGCGTCTTCGGGGTGCACGGCGTTCGACCAGCCGAAGCCCGCGCATTCTTCCTGGGTCTGCCCCGTGAAAGCGCACCAGTCGGGTTGTTCGCCCGCCATTTCCCCTTCCGAGGTGTTGGTCCACACGATGTGGCCGGTGGCGCGAACCAGCGCGGCGTACCGATCCTTCTCTCTCTCGAGCGAAGACCTGATTCGTGCCTGGTCCTGCTCCGCCCGCTTGAGCTCCGTGATGTTGCGCCACGCAACGATGATGACGCCTGAGACCGCCTGTATGCGTTGGCTCGACCAGAGCTCCATCGGCGGGTAGTAAAACTCGAGCCGCTCGATGCCCGTCTTCGCTGCCGCGAGGCGTTGAAAGACCTCGTGGTACGGATGGGTGGCGAGCTCCGGGAAGACCTCGAGGTACGTGCGGCCGATGAGCGCTGCGGCAGGTTTGCCCAGCAGCGTCTCGCCTGCCGGGTTGATGTGCAGGCACACCCCGTCGAACGAGAAGACGCTGATGGGATCCTCGAGGGAGTCGAGCGCCACACCGCTCCACGCATCGCTCAACGGCACGGCCATCCTTCCTTTATCGGGCGGAAGTCTACGGGCCTTTTCCCAGTTGGCCTCCCCACAATTGGGAAGCTCACCTTCGCGAGGTCGCCTCGTCTCTGAGGCGGTAGCCGACTCCGGGCTCGCGGGACCGGGCAAGAGCTTGCGCCGCAGCTGCGCCATGTAGACCCGCAGGAAATGGGTCTGCGCCCCGTGGCCCTGAGGTTTCCTTGATGCAGAACGACTGAAATCATACGTTCTCTCGATAAAGGTGTCACGAGTCCTGCCCCATGCCTGCTGACGCGCCCAAAGACGCCGCACCCGCTGACGAACCTCCGCATTCCCGCCCGGGCGCCGCCGACAAGTCGTCTACCCGCTACCTGCTGACCATGTCGCTGGGCGCGCTGGGTGTGGTCTACGGCGACATCGGCACCAGCCCGCTCTACGCGATGCGCGAGTGCTTCACCGGCCACGCGCCGCTGCCGGTCACCCCGGCGAACGTTCTGGGGGTGCTGTCGCTCATTTTCTGGGTGCTCGTGGTGGTGGTGACGCTCAAGTACCTCGCGTTGATTTTGCGTGCTGACAACCGCGGCGAGGGCGGCATTCTGGCGTTGATGGCGCTGGTGCAGAAGGTCTCGAAGCGCGGGCCGAAGCTGCGGCTGGCGGTGCTGGCCCTGGGCATCTTCGGGGCGGCGCTGTTGTACGGCGACGGCATCATCACGCCGGCCATCTCGGTGCTCAGCGCGCTCGAGGGCATCGCGGTGTACCAGCCGCGGTTTCACCCCTTCATCGTGCCGATATCCCTCGGCATCCTGGTGGCCATCTTTCTCATTCAGCGAAAGGGCACCGGCGCCGTGGGGGCGATCTTCGGGCCGGTCACGCTGCTGTGGTTCTTCACGCTCTCGCTGCTGGGTGTGCGGGGCATCGCGCAGAACCCTTCGGTGCTCGCCGCGCTCAACCCGATCTACGCGGTGGAGTTCTTCCTCCTGCATGGCTGGCAAGGTTTCTTCGTGCTGGGCGCGGTCTTCCTGGTGGTGACGGGCAGTGAGGCGCTCTACGCCGACATGGGCCACTTCGGCGCGAAGCCGATTCGGCTGGCGTGGTTCGCCCTCGTACTGCCGGCGCTGGTGCTCAACTACTTCGGCCAGGGCGCGCTGATTCTCGGCGACCCCACGGCGGTGACGAACCCGTTTTACCTGTTGGCGCCGTCGTGGGCCGTGCTGCCGCTGGTGGGGCTGTCGACCGCCGCCGCGTGCATCGCCTCTCAGGCCGTCATCTCGGGCGCCTTTTCACTTACCAGACAGGCGGTGCAGCTCGGCTTCTGCCCGCGCCTCGAGATCGTGCACACCTCTGCGACGGAGATTGGGCAGATCTACGTGCCCTCTGTGAACTGGGCGTTGCTGGTGGCCGTGCTCGGTCTGGTGCTCAGCTTCCGCACCTCGAGCAGCCTGGCGGCCGCCTACGGAATCGCGGTTGCCAGCACGATGGTCATCACCGCGGCGTTGGCCTACCTCACCGCGCGCGACCTGTGGCGTTGGAGCGCGCCAGCGGCATTGCTGGTCTTCGGCACCTTCATCGTCATCGATGCCGCGTTCCTCGCTGCGAACGCGGTGAAGTTCTTCGATGGCGGGTGGTTCCCGATGTTGCTGGCGGCAGCCATCTTCGCGCTCATGACGACCTGGCGGCGCGGGCGCGCGCTCCTCGAAGACCGGTTGCGTGAGAGTGCGCTGCCCCTCGAGTCATTCCTCGAGTCGTTGGAGCAGACCCGGGTCGTCAGAGTGCCCGGCACGGCGGTCTTCATGACGGGCAACGCAGACGGCACGCCCCCAGCGCTCCTGCACAACTACAAACACAACAAGGTGGTGCACGCGCGGGTGGTGCTGCTGACCGTGCAGACGGCCGACGAGCCGCACGTGCCCGACGCCGAGCGCCTCACCGCGACGCCGATGAGCAACGGCTTCTTTCGCGTGCGCGCGAACTTCGGCTTCATGGAGACGCCTGAGGTGCCGGTGTTGCTGCAGAAGCTCGCTCAGGCGGGCCTCGAGCTGCGCGAGATGGACACCTCGTACTTCCTGGGTCGCGAGACGCTGCTGGCCACCTCGCGCGGAGGCATGCCCCAATGGCGCAAGGCGCTGTTCGGCTGGATGTCGAAGAACGCGCGGCCGGCGACCGCCTACTTCCGGTTGCCGCCGAACCGGGTGGTCGAGCTCGGGGCGCAGGTCGAACTGTAACCGCCAACTCCCTCGCTGGGGCTCAGGTAACCTGCTTCGAATGAAACGAATCGTGGTGTTGACCTCGGGTGGGGACTCGCCCGGCATGAACGCTGCCTTGCGCGCGATCGCGAAGCTCGGCGCTGCGCAGGGGCTCCAGGTGTTCGGCACGCTCGATGGGTACGACGGGCTCATCGACGGCCACTTCCGTGAGCTGACCCGGGTGCTCAGCGATGGCGCGGTCTCGGTGGACATCGAGGTCGACGCCGCGGGCGGGCAGGGTGGCACCATCATCGGCTCGGCGCGTTCGGCGCGTTTTCGTGAACAGGCGGGGCGTGCGGTGGCCGCCGAGCAGCTGCGCAAGCTGAACGCAGAGGGCCTCATCGTCATCGGGGGCAACGGCAGCCTGACCGGCGCGCACGCCTTTGCAGCAGAGTCGGGGATCAAGGTGATGGGCATTCCAGGCTCCATCGACAATGACATCGGCTGCACGTCGACGTCGCTTGGGGTCGACACCGCGCTCAACACCATCGTCGAGGCGTGCGATCGCATCAGCGACACCGCGCGGGCACATCGCCGTGCCTTCGTGGTCGAGGTGATGGGGCGTGATTGTGGCTATCTCGCCATGGCCAGCGCGATCGCCATGGCGGCCGACGCGGTGCTCATTCGCGAGTCGGGCAAGACCGAAGAGCAGCTGATCGCTGACGTGCGGCAGGTCATCTTGAGCGGCTTCGCGCGCGGCAAGCGGCGCATCTTGATCATCAAGGCGGAAGGCGTGTCGGTGCCGTGCACCCGGTTGGTGCGGCACACCGAAGAGCGCATGAAGGCAGAGCTGCCGAACCTGGAGATCCGCGGCACGGTGCTGGGGCACGTCGTGCGCGGAGGCAACCCGAGCTATCAGGATCGTGCGGTCGCGGGCCGGCTGGGCTTCGGTGCGCTCAACTCGATCCTCGGGGGCGCGACGGACGAGATGGTGGGCTGGCTGCCCCCGGTGGCAGGGGGCACGCCGACGGCCGACAGCTCAGTGGTGCGCTTCGGGCTCGAGCGGGTGCTCGAGGAAACGCGGGCGCTGATCGACGGCAGCTCGCCGGTGACCAAACGCCGTGTGGCGTTGATGACGCAGGCGTCTGGTGTGCTCGCGCTCTAAAAGAAATGAGGGTTGGCGGAAATAGAAATGACTCGAAGCACCGGTCGCCCCGAGCGCAGTCGAGGGGGCGTTGGCGCCTCGCGCAGCAAGTGGCTTCTCGACTGCGCTCGATGCGAACGGTGGGCTGGTCTGCCCGCTTGGGCCCCTCACCCCGGAGAGGGTAGGGTCCGCCGTAAGAGACACCATGCAGCTCCGCGTCGCCCAGACCGTGCCCGACACCGAAGCCGAAGGGCCGGGCAAGCGGTTTGCCTTGTGGGTGCAGGGCTGCACGCTGCGCTGCCCCGGCTGCTGCAACCCCGAGATGTTCGCTCCCGACAAAGGGGGCCAATGGGTCGACACCGCGCAGTTCGCGAAGACCATCTTCGCGACGCCGGGCCTCGAAGGCATCTCGGTGCTCGGCGGCGAGCCCTTTCAACAACCCGAAGCGCTGGCTGAACTCTGCGCGGTCGTTCGGGCCGGTGGGCTCAGCGTGATGATTTACTCCGGGTACACGATGGAAGAGCTGCGCGCGCAGCAGACGTCGGCGCCGCTGCTGGCCAACACCGATCTCCTCGTCGATGGCCGGTACGATCAAACGAAGCCCGAGAAGAGCCGCCGGTGGATCGGCTCGAGCAACCAGGTGATGCACTTCTTGTCGGAGCGCTACACCGCGACCGACCCACGCTTCAGCACCCCGAACACCATCGAGCTGCGTTTCGTGAACGGTCAACTCACCATCAACGGCTGGCCTCAGGCCGCAGACGCGATGCGCAAGCCATGAGCATCAGCGTCACCCGCTCAGAGGCGTACCTGCTCACGGTCGCGCGCGTCGCGGTCGGCGTCATTCCTCCGATGGACGCGATGCGGCTGCTGGTCACCTCGGTCACGCCGCCGCAGAAGCTGGGGCCCACGGCGCGCGCTGCGCTCAGTGACACGCTCGCGCGCGGCTCAGTGCTCTCGTTGGCGAAGCACGGTGGTTGGCTCAAAGACGGCGCCGTGCGTCTCTGGGAGCGCCATCAACCGCCGCCCCTGAGCTTCACGGGCAACACGGTGCGCCTGCTCTCGTGGGTGCTCACCACGCCGCTGGCCGAGGCCGATGCGGGGCCGCTGCTCTTCAAGGGCCCGCTCACAGTGGCGGAAGATTTTCTCATTGCGCTGCTGATCGACCGCCTGCGCGGCACGGGCTGCGATGCGTTGCTGGCCCGCCAGCTCTCCATTCGGCGCCTGCCGTTGACCACGCTTTCGCATGCCGCCTTGATGACCCGCGAAGTCGCGCTCGACGACGTGCCTGTGTTCGAGGTCGCGGTGCTCGCGCCGTTCCTCGAGGGGCTGCGCGTCTTGCTCGGGCGCTCGTGGCTCGCGGCTGAACGTTCGAAACGTGATCTCGTCGCGCCCGACATGTTGAGCCGGCTGGGTCGTGCGCAGACCGACGTGCTCGAGGCCTTTCTCACCGCGATCGACAAGGCGGGGCGCAGAGACCTGGCCACCTTCCTCATCGATGCGGGCTCGAGCTGGCTCGCCGCTGATCGCACCGCAGAAGAGCTCACGCGTTCGATGTCGGCCGATGCGTCGCTTCGGGAACGCACCGATGCGCGGCGGCGTGCGGCGGCGATGCTGCGCAGCCTCGCCCGGCTGCGCGAGTGGGATCAGCAACACCGCAGCGTGCGTTTCATCGAAGACGACTACGCGCTGGCGCAGCGCCTGGTGGTCGACTGGGAGCGCCTGGGTGAACGCGGCTTCACCCGCGCGGCCAACCTGGTGACTGGGCTCGACGCCATTCCCACCCTTCGCCCGGTCGAACCCTCATGAAGCGCGCGCTCTTCTCCGTGGCGCTCTTCGGGCTGGTGGGCTGCCGCACCACGGGCACGTTGAACGTGCGCAACGATGAAGGCCTCGCTTCCTTCTACGGCGCCGGGCTGCACGGTCGGCCGACCGCGAACGGTGAGACCTTCGACAAGGAAAAGCTCACCGCGGCGCATCGCACCTTGCCCTTCGGCTCGTGCGTGCACGTGCAGTCGCTGGCGACGGGGCGTTCGGTGAGCGTGCGCATCAACGACCGCGGCCCCTACGTCGGAAATCGGATCATCGATCTCTCCGAGGCCGCCGCGCGCGAGCTGGGAATGATCGACTCGGGCGTCGGGCGGGTGAAGCTGTCGCCCTGCCGGTGAGCCGTCAACGACCATTCGTCATCATCTCCCCACAGTTTGAGCAGTCCCCTTCTGATTCTCCTGCGCTGGTGACGCGGAGGGCTTAGGTGTGTTCGTCTACTGCCATGTCACGCGCCTACCGAATCAGCGTCAAAGAGAGCCTGTCCCGCCATGTCGAGGTGGAAGACGGGGTGTGTTCGTCGCTCGAGCTCCTGCCCATTCTGGCCAAAGAGCGCATGGCCGAGCTGCTCGGCGCCGAGCTCGAGCAGCGCGGTTTCCGGCGAGACGGCAAGACGGCGCAACGCAAAGAAGGCGAGACGCTGGTCGAAGTGAACCTCGAGACGGGCGACGTGTCGGTCACCGCCGAAGGTCACGCGCAGGTCAACCTCGAGACCGAGCGCACCGCGGTCGTCGACAACACGCTGGCGGGTGATCGCGAGCGGCACCTGCGAGACGCTGCCAAACAATCGCTCGAGCGCGAAGCGAAGGCTGAAGAAGACGCGCTGCGCCGCAAGGTGACCGAGCAGCTCGAGGGCAAGCTGCGCGATCTGAAAGAAGAGCTCGACGGCGCCGTCAATCGCGTCACGGGTCTGGCGCTCAAACAACGCGCTGCTGAGCTGGGCCAGGTGGAAGAAGTCCACGAAGAGGCCAACGGCAACATCACCATCAAGGTTCGCGTCTAAATCCGTGTCCGTCTCCATTCCTGAAGACAAGCTCCCGGTAGAGCTCTCGGCCTTTGCTGCCGTCGAAGCGGCGTACCCCGCTGAGCTCGCCCGCCTCACCGACTCTCTGCGCCGTGGCCTTCCCGTGCTGGTCGAGGCCGAGAAAGAGCTCACCCCGTATCTCTACAAGTGCGTGCGCGATCGCCTGAAGAAGGAGACCCCGCCGCGCCAGTTCCTCTACCTCGACGGGCGGCCGATCAACGACATGCCCCCGCCGCAGCCGGGCATGGGCCTCGTGGCCACCATTCTCTATTACCTGCGCGAAGCGGTGCGCGGCGCGGTGGCCGATCGCATCCTCGTGTTGCCGCACCTCGATTTGCTCACCACCTCGGTCGGTGGGCTGACGAGCGAAGCGCGCGAGGTGATCCCTCTGCTGTATGAAAACCCCGAGCTCTGTTTCATGGGCTTCAAGGATCCATCGTTCCCGCTGCCCAAGGTGATCGAGAACCTGTTCCCCCGGCGCGAGTCGTTGCTGGGTGTGCCGCGTGATCGCCTCGGCCAGTTGGTCACCCAGCGCGAGAGCCGCAAGCTGTCGGCCGACCGCACCTTGAAGCCGTACCAGCTCTACAAGAGCGTCTCGGGCGTCAACGCGGTGCGCATGCGCCGGTTGCTCAGCACGCTGACCGGTGAGGATTACCCGGTCGACACCAAACCCGCGTACCACCAGCTTCGCCAGGCCACGCTCGTGGGCCAGTTGACCTTGCCCGACGTGGATCTCGAGCGGGACATCGGCGGCTACAAGAAGGTCAAGGAGCGCCTGGGGAAAGAGATCCTCGACGTGCTCGCCATCAAGGACACGAGCGACGACGAGCAGGCGATGAAGAGAATCGAGGGGCTCATTCCCCGCGGGATGATCTTCTGGGGGCCCCCCGGCACCGGTAAGACGCTCTTCGCCAAGGCGATGGCCACCGCGCTCGGAGCAGCCGTCACCATCGTCTCGGGCCCCGAGCTCAAGTCGAAGTGGGTCGGCGAGTCTGAAGAGAACCTGCGCCAGGTGTTTGCGCGGGCGCGGCAGGCGGCCCCCGCCATCATCGTCTTCGACGAGCTCGACAGCTTCGCGACAGCCCGCGGCACGTACCAGGGCAGCGGCGTCGAGCACTCGATGGTCAACCAGTTGCTCACCGAGATGGATGGCTTCCGTAAAGACGAGCTCGTCTTCGTGGTGGGCACCACCAACTTCGTCGAGTCGCTCGACCCCGCGCTGCTGCGACCGGGCCGCTTCGAGTTCCACCTGCACGTGCCTTTCCCCACCGCTGAAGATCGCCGCGCCATCTTGGGCATCTACGACCAGAAGCTGGGCCTCGAGCTGTCACCTCGCGCGTTGGACTACGCGGTCAAGCGCACCGCCGATCAGGTCGAGGGTCAGGCCACCAGGTTCTCTGGCGACCATCTCCAGGCGCTGTGCCGGGCGCTCGCGCGCGCGCGGCTGCGTGACAAACGCGTGGGGCCGCTGGAAGTTGAAGACGTCGAGAAGGCGCTCTCGAGCTGGGCCGATCGCCGCAAGCTCACCCCTCGCGAAGAGCTGGTGATCGCCACGCACGAAGCGGGGCACGCGGTGGTCTCGTTGTTCTGCCCGACCTCTCCGCCCATCGATCGCATCAGCATCCTGGGTGACTTCACCGCCGGCTACGTGAAGCACGCCGAGGGTGAACACAACACGGTGAAGACCTTCAAGCAGTTGGCTGACTCCATCTGCGTGCTGTTCGGCGGGCGTGAAGCCGAGCTGCTGTTCTTCGAAGATCTCTCGTGGGGCATCGCCGGTGACTTGAGCAACGCCACCGATCTCGCCCGCTCGCTGGTCGAGGACTACGGCATGGGCAGCGCAGAGGTCGGCATTCGCCGCGTCGAGGTCTCGCCCACCGACCCCGTCTCGCAGGAACTGCAGGTGGCGATGGAGCGCTCGGTGAAGGACATTCTGGAGACCCAGCGAAGACGCGCCGTGGAGATCCTGAGCGCCAACAAGCCCCTGGTGAAGTCGCTGCGCGATCTGCTGGTCGAGAAGAAGGTGCTCGACGCCGAGACGCTCGCTGCGTGGCTGCCCAAGTCAGAGAAAAAAGACCTCGTCGCTCTGGAGCGCTGATCATGGCCACACTCATTCTTCGTCTCGAGATCGATCCCACGACGCGCAAGCGGAACGTCTTCGTGAAGCTCGACAGCGACTCCGACGCGCTGCCGATGGAGCACGAGGAGCAGCACAAACGCATCGTCGAGGCCCTGCTCGCCAATGGCGGGCTCAAGGCCGAAGACATCGGGCACATCACCATCGAACGTGAAGGGCAGGGCACCGTGGTTCAAGAGAAGAAGACCGAAGCGCCGCCGGCCGCGCGTGAACCCGTGAGCACCAAGGGATGAGCGACCCCTTTGTCACGATGAGAAACCAGCTCACCGAGTTGATGCGCATGAGCACGGGCGACGCGTTGTCGCTGCGCGCCTGGCACGAAGAGGCGCAGCGGCTGATGCGGTTTGCGCGCGAGCAGAAGCTGGAGCTCCCGGCCCTCGTTCCCCAGTGGTTGGCGGGGGCCGAGGCGCGCGCGAAAGATTCCCTCTTGGCGGCGACTCAGAACGCGGAGCTCGCGAAGTATCTGGGCACCTTGCCGCGTTCGTAGCCGCACGCTCCCGCGGGTGTGTCGAACGGGCCGCAGCCACCATCCTGCAGACGCTCTTGCCCTGAGCACCGCAGGGGCTGACAGGTCGAGGTTGCTTGAGCGGTTGTGCGTCAGCCGAGCTCAAGCTGGCAGACCGCATCGCAGCCATCTCCCGGCGTGCGGTTGCCGTCATCGCAAACTTCGCCTTGTTGCCGTTGCAGAACGCCATCGCCGCAGCCCGACTGCCCGCCACAGCCAGGAGCGCACTGGCCAGGCCCGCCTGCATTGCTGCCGTCGTCGCAGGCCTCGCCCCCTGCAGTGTCGACCACCCCGTCGCCGCAGTACCCGCCGCGCTGCAGGCACCCTGGGCGGCAGCCTCCGTAGCGGCCGTCGTTGATGCCGTCATCGCAGGCTTCGGTGCGAGTCACGACGCCGTCGCCGCAGCGCGAGGTGCAAGTCGACTTGGGGGCGTTGAAGCCGCGCAACGTGAGCCGGTAGCTCGAGCCGGTGGTGTGGCGCTCGGCTTGAAAGACCGCCGCCTCGTACACGCCGCCCAACGTCAGCCCGAGCTGCGTCGCGCGCGCGGTGTCGAGCAGCACGCCGCCGCTCATCGGCCCATGCACGCCGCCGAGGTCGACCGCGAGCCGACCGTTGATGAACACCCAGACGTCATCGTCGCCGCGGAAGTCGAGGGCCTCGTTGCCCGCGTAGTTGAACCAATACCGAAGCTCGCTGGTGAAGTTGAAGTTGTGGCCGAAGCGCGAAGGCTCGGTGCCGTCGCGCTGCCAGCAGCGGCCATCGACCGGAAAAAAGTCGTCGCTGTCGAAGACGTAGGAGCCCGTGGCGTCGCGCGTGACGACCAGGCGATCGACCGCGGTGCGGTTGACGTTGAGCGTGTCGCGGTACCACTGGTCGAACACCGCCGCGCCGTGCGTCGTCGCGCTCCCCGCGGGGGCTGCGTAGACGGGCTTCCCTCCGCTCAGCAGAGTGCCGACGATTCCCGTCTCGGCCCCGGTGTTGTTCTCGAAGTCGATGTGGCCATTCGGTGAGCCGAAGGGAAGAAAGTCCCGGTACACCACGGGGATGGCCAGCGTGGGCTGCGCCGTGGGCGTGAGGTCTGTGCAGGTGAAGCCGACCTCGACGAGGCAGGTCGCGCCACAGCCGTCACCTGGGCGCGCGTTCCCATCGTCACACCCTTCGCTCGTCGCCCGAATTCCATCGCCGCACACCGCGACGCACGTGCCGTTGGTGCAGACGGGCTCGGCGCGGCACGCCGTGTCGCAGCCATCGCCAAGATTGCTGTTCATGTCGTCACATTGCTCCGTGCCCTGGCGTGTTCCATCACCGCAGTCCGTGGTGATGCATCGAACGCCGGCGTCGAGGCAGGCGAACCCATTCTCGAGCACACAGCCGGCGCTGCAGCCGTCGGCAGAGACCGTGTTGCCGTCATCGCATTCTTCGATGCCGGCGATGCGTGAGTCGCCGCACGCGGCCGCGACACAGGCGACGCCGACGGTGGGGCAGGTGTAGCCGGGCTCCAGGGTGCAGCTCGCGCTGCAGCCATCGCCGCTCGTCACGTTGCGGTCGTCGCAGACCTCTGAGCCCGTGCGCAGGCCATCTCCGCAGATGACTGTCGAGCTGCAGGGGCTCCCAGGCGTCGGACACACGGAGTTGGGCTCGAGCGCGCAGACTTGATTGCAGCCGTCGAAGTTGACGGGGTTGCCGTCGTCGCACCGCTCGGCGCCGCTGAGCACGCCGTCACCGCAGACCTCGGTTGAGCCGCCACCATCAGCGCCTGGTCCGCCACCGCCCGCATCGAGTGCGCCTCCGTCTCCGTCTCGCCCGCCGTCCGCAGCGCTGCCCCCTCGGCACGAGCCCGCCACGCAGAGCTGGCCCGAGGCGCAGTCGGCGACGGTGGTGCACCTGGGTTCGCCACACTGGCAGTGGGTGAGAAACAACAGGCTCAGCAGCCACAGAAGACGCATGAGGTCCTTCGTATTCGAAAGCCCAGAGCCTTCAAAATCGTCGAAGGTGGGGTGCGGTGAACGGTGTCTCCTGCGCACCCTCGCGTGGCGTGGTGCGCCGAGGCGCGCTGGTGGCTTCCTGAGGTTGAGTCTGCGGAGGCCGACCGGGGTGAGAGGTCTCACTGAGCTGCGCGAAACATGTGCGTGAGGGCCTCGTGAGGTGGCGATGGCCTTCGGTGCGGCGCATACTCTGGGCTTGATGGACGTTCGGACGTGGGTCGAGAAACAGCGCGCGTCCCACGCCCGGCAGGACCAGGAAGAGGCGCGCAGGCTCGTAGCGCTCCCTGCTGAGCAGCGCGGCGAGCTGCTCGCGTCACTGTGCGCCTCGGCCTTTCGGGTGCTCAACGCCCTGCCTCCCGAGGCGCAGCGGCGCGCCCTCGAGTGGCGTGACCCCTTGTCCGCTGAGTCCCTCGCGTCGTGGGCTCGGCTGCGCAAGGCGTACCGGGGGAGACCCGATGGACGCTGACATCGCGGCGGCCGCCGGGCGCGTCGGAGTCGCGCTCGAGGCTGCCGGCGTGGAGTACGCGATCGGCGGTGCCCTCGCGCTCGGCATTCACGGGGCTCTGCGTGCGACACGCGCCGTCGACGTCAACGTGTTCTGCGAGCCGGCACGACTCCCGGCTGCGCTTGCCGCGCTGGCGGCTGCTGGCGTGAAGGTGAACGAGGTGGTGGTCCTTCAAGAGGCCGTGAGTGAAGGCTGGTTCACCGGCTGGCTCGACGCTGTGCGCGTCGACGTCTTCGTGCCGAGCATCGACTTTAGTTGGGAAGCCGCGCGCCGCAGAGTTCAGCGTCCCTTCGCTGGCTCCGTGCTCTGGTTCCTGTCGGCGGAGTCCCTCTGCGTCTTCAAGTTGCTCTTTTTCCGCACGAAGGACCTGGCCGACCTCGAGCAACTGGTGCTCACCGCGCAGCTTGATTGCCCGTGGGTCAGAGAGACGATCGCCTCGATGATGGGAGCAGATGACCCTCGCGTCGCCGCCTGGGACCGCGTCACGTCCCGGCCCTGACCGAACGCAGGTCTTCAGTTGGAGACGATGGCCACGGCATGCCCGCTGCGCAAACGGTGGGGGCGTGAAGGGCTCCCCGACGGCGGGAGGTCGTGCTGTGGAGCCACGTGTCGGCTGAGGTGGAGAAGCGCATCGAAGCAAAGCTCACCTTCAGGCAGCGAGAGACCGGGTCGATAGCCTGCCCCTTTCTGCGGTGGTCAGCTCGTAAGGGTGGCACGTATACTTGGCTCATGTCTCAGGTGACCATCTATCTCCCCGACGAGTTGGAGAAGGAACTCCGCGCGGGCGCGCGCAAGGCCGGGAAAAGCCTCTCGGCGTACGTCGCGGAACTCGCCTCAGGGAAGAAGGCCCGCCGTGGAAAGTGGTCGCGTGAGTTTCTGGCGACCTTCGGTTCATGGAAGGGCGAACTCGAGGTGCCCCCTGGGCTCGAGTTCGAAGTTCGGGACGACCTGTGAGCGTTCTCGTCGACACCAACATCTGCATCGCGTGGCTTAAGGGCGATGCTGCTGTGCGGGACGCCTGGCTCGCGCTCGACCCAGATGAGCTGATGCTCAGTTCGGTGGTCCGAGCAGAGCTGCTCTTTGGCGCACGGCACAGTCGAAAGGTTGCGGACAACCTGCAGCGCCTCGAGGTGCTGTTCAGCGCGATGCGCTCGGCGCCCTTCGATGATGCTTCGGCTGGGCACTACGGACTGCTGCGAGCGCAGCTCACCGCCACGGGGCGCCTGATTGGTCCGAACGATCTGATGATCGCGTCGACCGCGCTCGCGAACGACGCCACGCTGGTGACACGCAATCAGGCTGAGTTCAGCCGCGTCGTCGGGCTGCGCGTCGTCGAGTGGTGAGGTGAACAAGACGGTCCGCACCGCCTTTCGCAGGCGTTCTCAGGTCGACGTCGCCTCGCCACGCCACGTGAACGTTCGCGACGTGGTCGGCCATCAGGGCCCGGTTCATCGAGAGGCTGCCGTGGGAGCGCAACGGCACTTCGGACTCCGCCTTGAGCCGGGCAGCATTTTCGCGAACACACGATATGTATTTGCGCCGAAGACCGTCCGCTGCTGCGCGCGGCACACGGCAAGGCGGTGGTCATGTCAGCGGGTGCTTTCGATGAGGGCCGCTCTGTCCACCCCAGATGTCACTGCGTGGCGCTTGCCGTGGACTGGCTCCGAAGGCTGCGAGTCAGCGCTTCTGCAGCGCTTCGTCGAGGTCCGGTGCGATCGGCCTCGGGGGGGGACACCGGGAGCTTGGTGACAGGCGCCCGTTCGAGCTGAAGCTCGGCGACGTTCAGCTTCCTCAGCGCATCATCGAGTGCACGTTCGAGCTGATCAGCCACGGCGGCAAGTGCCTGGTGACCGCGCTCGATGACCTGTGCACGACCGACGATGAGTTCGGTGCGGGTGCCCGCGAACTGGAGCCGAATCGCCGCCTTTGCTTCGAAGTCCGTGAAGTCGATGCGTCGCCACGTCCACCAGAAGTCGAGGAGTGAGACCTTCATCACCGGGCCGGTGTCTCCTACCGAATAACCTTGCCGCGCCAGTTCGACCTCGACGCGGTTGAAAATCAGCTCACGCACGTTGTTCGTGACCACCCGTTCCGGCCGCTGTGCCGCCAACATGTCGGGGAGTCGGTCGTCGCCCACTTCCAGCTGTACGATGCCTCGCTCAGGCGCTGACAAGGTCACGGCCATCAGCGGAATCTGCTCGCTGGCGCGGGTCGTCGTGCAACCGACGCAGGCGAGCCAGAGCGTGACAAGAGAATTCCTCATCAGCAGTTGGGTCCAGTACAGGGATTCGACCCGACAGCCAGACCGCCAGCCACGAAGGCGACAATTAAGGTAACGATCGCGAGCACCACCGCGACACGGAACGCTGCGCTCGTGGTCGAGGTCTGGCAGGTCTCGAGCATCCCCAACGGTTGCAGCAACGCCAGAAACAACCCCGCTGATCCCGCCATCGTGGCAGCCAGCACGGCCGCGATGATCGAGCCCGCGATGGGGACCGAAGCAGGAACGATCGTGACAGCGACGGCAGCTCCGAAACCTGCGAGCGTTGAAATGAGCGCAATGCCCAGCGCTCGTGTCTGGTCTGCAAATCGCCCGCAAGTTCCGATTGAACAGGGACCCAGGTTGGACAGTGCCGCCCCAATGAATCCAGCTGAAGCGATAACGAATCCGAGAGCGATCCCAAGCAGGACTGGACTGCCCCCTGTCGTGAAGAGATTGCTACTCGTCACGATGACGCCAAGGACGAACCCAATCGCGGCCAGGAATGAAACCTGGGCGGCGATGACCAAGCCGATGATCAGAGACGGTCTACACATCCGCACAACTTAGCCATGTGTTTCTCAGAAATCGAGGCGGCGGTCCGAGCGCGATGAAGGAAGAAACATGGTCGCTTTTCGAGAACGAAACGCTCAGCCGTCGCCCGTGCCTTCTCGTGATTGCTGTCTCTCGCGTCGAGCAAGGCGAGAATGGCACTCGAGTCCCACAGAACGGCGCGTTTCATTCGAAGAGCACGGCGTATTTGTCGTTGGAGTCAGCGCCGTCGCCACCGCTTCGAAAGGCTCCAACGAGATTCCAAAACGCGTGGTCCTTGGTCAGTGGCGCGATGGTCGTCTTTCTGTTCCCGGCTCGCACTTTGGTCTGAAGTGCGGCTCGAGGAAGGTTTCTTCTATCTGAAGAACCGCTCACCGGTGATCCGCTCGCCGGCCTCGCGCTTGACCCGGCCATTGCTCGCGAGGTGCCGCAGACACATGAACGCCGTCTCGACATCTTCGACGCCAGCCGCCTTGGCCAGCTCCTCCGCCGTGCGAGGCGTCTGACTGAGCGCACTGACGATCGCCCGCTGAACCGCCAGCACCGCCTCCGCGGCCTTCTTGCCGGCCTCGACGCCCGGCTGATGGTACGCGTTGACGTTGATCAAACTCCCGTAGAGCCCGACGGTCCGTTCGAACAACGCGATCAACGCCCCGAGCACCTTCGCGTTCACCTCGGGCAGCGTGAGCGTGATCGACTCCCGGCCCTTCTCTGCGAGCGCCGCGCGAGTACCGAGCAGGAAGCCCTGCAGATAGTCCCCCGAGGTCACCCCCGGCTCGACCTCGAAGGTCGCCCCTGCGCGGTCTTTGAGCACCTCCATGAACAGCACGAAGTGATTGGGCACGCCGTCACGAAGCTGCTGCACATACGCGTGCTGATCCGTCGAGCCCTTGTTGCCGTACACACTCAGGCCCTGCTCGACGACCTTGCCCTCGAGATCCTTCTCTTTCCCGAGTGACTCCATCACCAACTGCTGCAGGTACCGGCTCATCAGCAGCAGGCGATCCTTGTACGGCAGCACCACCAGGTCCTTCGCGCCGACGCCTTTGCTCGCGTGGTGCCACATGAGCGCCATCAACGCGGCCGGGTTCACCAGCGGGTCACGCACGCGGGTCACGCGATCCATCTCGCGAGCGCCCGCCAGCAACGCGTCGATCTCGAGCCCCTGCAGCGCCGCCGGCAGCAGCCCGACCGCAGAGGTCTGCGACGTGCGGCCACCAACCCAGTCCCACATGGGGAACCGCGCCAGCCAGCCCATCGCCGCGCGCTCGAGCTCACTGCCCGCGCCGGTCACCGCGACGGCCTGCTTCGAAAAATCGAGGCCCGCACGCGCCCAGGCCGCCTGCGCCTCGAGCATGCCGTTGCGCGTCTCCTTGGTGCCGCCGGACTTCGAGATGACGAGCACCAGCGTCTCTTTCAAGTGCCCCGACAACTTCGCCAGCACGCGATCGAAGCCGTCGGGATCCGTGTTGTCGAAGAAAAACGGCTGCAGGCGATCGCCTTCACCACCCAGCGCATCTGCCGCGAGCTGCGGGCCGAGCGCCGAGCCACCGATGCCGATGATCAACTGCCGGGTGAAGCGCGGCGCATTCGGAGGCGCGATTCGCCCGGCGTGCACATCGGCCGCGAACGACTTCACCTTCGACAACGCGTCGTTGATCGCCGCGGCGTCAGCAGACGAAGCCAGCTCGGGCGCCCGCAGCCAGTAGTGACCCACGCGCCGTTTCTCGTCGGGGTTGGCGATCTTCCCCTGCTCGAGCGCTTCCATCGCGTCGAACGCCTGGGCGAGCTTCGGCGCCATGGCGTCGAGCCACGCCTTCGTGAAGTTCATGCGCGAGACGTCGAGCGTGATGCCCAGCGAGTTCACCACGCACAGGAACTCTTGATACCGCTGCCAGTTCGAGCTCATGGCGGCGGAGTGTCGCTGCTTTGCAGTGCCTGCGCGATGTACAAACACGGGCATGAGATTCCCCGTCGCGGTGGCCCTCGTGCTGAACGTCTCGTGCGCGAAGAGTGTGGCCGTGACGCCCGAAGATGCGGGCACGCAGCGGTTGTTCGGGGGCGCTCGCCCCGTGAAGGTGTCGGTGCCGAAGCGCTATGCGGGCCGCGCGGCGCCGTTGCTGCTCGCGCTTCATGGGTATGGGAACTCGGGAAAACCCTTCGAGTCGTATCTCGGGCTCCCCAGGCTCGTTGACTCGCAGGGGATCTTCCTCGTGTCACCCGACGGCACGGTCGACGCGCAGGGCCATCGTTTCTGGAACACCGGCAGCGACGCGTGCTGCAACTTCGGCAAGAGCGCGGTCGACGACGTGAAATATCTGCGCGCGCTGCTGGTGGAGATCCGCGCGGCCTACAACATCGACCCGCGCCGCATCTTCGTGCTGGGGCACTCGAATGGCGGGTTCATGGCGTACCGGCTCGCGTGTGAGCTCTCGGGTGAGCTCGCTGCGATCATGAGCCTCGCGGGCGCGACGCCGAGTTGTCGTCCGACCTCGCCGGTGAGCGTGCTGCAGATTCACGGCGATAGAGACGTGGGCGTTCGGTACGAGGGCGGCACGAACATCTTGAAGAAGGGTGGCGGCGACTACTTCGGGGCGTTGGAGAGCGCTGAGCGCTGGGCGTTGGAGGATGGGTGCAAGCCGTTTGCACCTTCGCCGCCGAGGAGGGTGGGGCAGCCGCTCGATCTCGAGGCCGAGCTTGCGGGTGCAGAGACGGTGGTCGAGGATTTTGACGCGTGTGCTGATGGCGTCGGCGTGTCGTTGTGGACCATTCGGGAAGGCAGTCACAACCCTGAGTTCAACGACGCCTTCGCGGGCCACGTGTGGGCGTGGCTCGAGGCGCATGCGCGCTCGGCCGAACGAATCTCTCCGTGATGTGGGCGCTCGTGCCCAGAACGGCCCCTCACCCCGCTGCGCAGGGAGAGGGAGCTCGGGTCACTTCGTCTCGAAGTTGAACTCGACGCGCCGGTTCTGCTCACGCCCGGCCGCCGTGTCATTCGGTGCCGTCGGCTTGTCGGGGCCGTAGCCCACCGCTTTCAGCCGCTCAGCCGCCACCTTGCGCTTGACCAACTGCGCCTTCACGGCCTCTGCGCGCGCCTGGCTGAGCGCCACGTTCTTCGCCGCGTTGCCCTGCGCGTCGGTGTGACCCTCGATGCGCACGAGCTCCAACTCAGGGTGCGCCACCAGCACCTGCGCCACGTTGTCGAGCAGCTTGAACGAGCGCGGCAACACCTCTGACTTGCCGGTCGCGAAGAACACCTTTTCCTGAATGATCAGCTTGTCCTTGGTGATGACCACCAACTGCCGCACCTTTGCCGGGCAGCCCGCGTTCTCAGGCGGACCCTTCTCAGTGGGACAGTTATCGAGCGCGTCTTCCACCGTGTCGGCGTCTTGATCCTTGAGCGGACACCCCTTGCGCTCGACGGGACCCGCCTCGGCCGGGCACGCATCGACGTCGTCTTCGACGCCATCGAGATCGGCGTCACGAATCGGGCAGCCCTTGCGCTCGACCAGACCCTTCTCGGCCACACACGCATCGGCCTCGTCTTCCACGCCGTCGCCGTCTTGATCTTTCACGGGGCACCCCTTGCGCTCGCGCAGGCCCTTCTCTTTCGGGCACTGGTCGACGTCATCGGTCAGGCCGTCACCATCGCTGTCGGTGGTCGGGCAGCCGCGCATCGATGCGACGCCGACCACCCGGGGACACGCGTCGACTGCGTTGGTGATCCCATCACTGTCCGCATCGAGCGTGCCGCAGGCCGAGCGCAGCACTTCGGCTGCGACCGAGTCATCGCAGCGCTGCACCGCCTTCTCTTCAGGCGGAGGTTGAAGCGCGAGGCCCAGCAGCAACCGGAACGCAGGATTGCCCGGCAAGGTGCCGATACCCGGGCCACCGAGCCCGAAGATCTCCAGCCACTTCCCGAGAGGGTAGCGCGCACCCAAGAGCACCTCAGCGCCTGCGCGGGGTGCATCGAGCGCGATGGCAGAACGCACCGTCACCTCACCGCGCAGGCCCGTACCTTTCGTCGTCGCCGAAAGCGCGAAGGTGAACGCCGAGGCGCTGCCCGTCTTCTCGATGGCCGCATCGACGCCGCGCACCAGGAAGCCGACCTCACCGCCGAGGCGCAGCCAGCTCAGCACCGACTTGCCCGCACCGATGCGCGGCGCGAAGGCGAGGGGCGTGGTGTTCGTGTACGCAGCCGCGCTCCCGAGGGGAATTCCCAGGCCGATCTGGATCGCGAGGTCGAGTGGAGCCCCCCCGTTCTCACGCAGCACGGCGAAGCGGCCGTTGATCCACGGCGTACCGATGGCCGGAGTGGCGACGGGGGCCACGTTCCACGCGCTCAGGTTGTCTCCGCCTTGAAACACCACGATGGGCACCTGCAGCCCGACCTCGAGCCAATCGAGCGGAGCCCAGGCCCCGACCAGGTGAGTGGTGACGCGGCTGCCCACGATCGCGCCGAGGCGCTCGTTGGTGTCGGTGCGGTAGAGCACCAGCGGATCGTGCTCGTAGTGAACGACGAGCGAAGCGCGCCACGCGCCCTTCCGCATCACGTCGCCGGTCTGCGAAATCAGGCTCGCCGACGCACCCGGGTTCAGGTCGAGGCGCTCGAGGTCGAACCCCGCCACCTGTGCTGAAGCGGTGTTCGCGACGAGCACCGCCAGAGTGAGGCAGAGGACAACGGGGCGACGAATCATATTGGTACTGCTCCCTTGTCGAGGCACTCGTGCCTTCTACTGCGGCTGCAACTCGACCCAACCAATTTGTTAGCCTGAAGTCTCAGGAATTCCTGGCCATGGAGCGGCCCCATCACTCGCCGCAGCCTCTACTTTGCGTGGGCGGTCCGGCACCGCTCCACTACAGTGCCTGAGGTCATGGAGGCTTTGGTCTTTCCGAGTGAAGAGGCGCTGCAGGTCGCGATGCGATCGGGCCTCGTTCCCCCGGAGCTGCAGCGGGAAAAGGTGCGCTTCGGAATCACCCCCGAAGGGCTCTTCGAGGTGGTGCCCGAAGGCAGCCTGACCGCGAGGGCCCGGAAGGCGCTGCTGGCCGCTGGGGTGGAAACCCGCGCCCCCACCGTCGAGCTCAACGAGGTCTCGTGCTGGGCCGAAGCGCTCGCCCCGCGCCGGGTGGGCGAGCCTTCGGGTGCCCTGCAGCAGGTGCTCTTCACCGTGACGGGCAGCCGCTCGTTGCTCGAGCTCTCGGGCGAGCTGTTGCGGTTGGGCTGCGACCGCCAGGAACTCTCGATGGTGAAGTCGCCCCACGCGCATGCCCTGGTGCGCGTGGTCGACCCGCCGTGGTTCGTGCTGTCGCGCGCGCTCGATCACCTCGACGGGTTGCGCGCCTTCGTGCCGACCTCGCCTGGCCAGGAACGGTTGTGGACCGAGGTGAGCTGGTCGCACCCGCTCGACACCACGCTCGAAGCGCCCGACATGGGCCTGGTGTTGATGACGCGCGAGGGGCAGTGGTGGCGGATCTCCGACAGCGAGTGGGTCGACATCGACCAACTGGTGGTGCCGGTCGGTCTGGGCGCGGTCACGCAGCTCGCGCCGAAGCTCGATGCTCCGAAAGTCCAGGTCACGCTCTCGTTGGCTCGTGCCGCCCGGCCTGAGCCGGCCACGCTCTTCGTGCTCCCCGCAGGTCAGGGCGCGGTCGAGGCGCTGGTGCGCTCCACGCCTGAAGCGCAGTTGGAAAACATCCTCTTCGTCGTCGCAGGTGAGTTGGTGGTGCTGCGCGCGCGGCCCGGTCGCGAAGCCAACTCGGGCGCGTTGCCGGGTGAGGCGTACTCGCGCGTGCTCGACATGCCGAACCTGTTCGCGCCGGCCACGCTCACCGTCGAGCCGCCGCTGCGCCGCGATCGCCTGCGCACGTGGCTCGCGCCCGATCCCGATCTCATCACCTGGCTCGAGCCCACCGAGGGTGGTTTCGGTCGGCGTTCGGTGCTCGAGGCGGCCTTCCGCCCGCTGACCGAGTGGGTCGACTACGTCATCGATGGCGCGGCAGAAACGCTGCAGACCTGGGCTCGTTCGGCGAGCTTCGACTTCGAGCCTTTCGTCGCGCTCGAAGACGCGCAGCCCGCGCCGAGTGAAAACAGAAGCGACGAAGACGTGCAGCGCAACCGACCGCGCACCCGGCGTGAGCCGCGCCCGTCCACCCCTCGCGAATCGCAAGCCAGCGAGACCGCGCCGCGTGCGTCGATGCCGGTGGTGGCCATCGAATTGCCCAGCAGCCTCTCAGAGGCCGAAGCGGTGGTGGCCCGCGAAGAGACGGCCTTCCTCGAGCTCGAGGCGGGCGCTGATTCCCCCGCGCGACGGCACGCCTGGGTGCGGCTGGCCGAGATGTACTCACGGGTGCAGCGCCCGCGTGACTCGGGCATGGCGTGGGCGCACGCGCTCTGGGAAGCGGGGCCCGATGATGCGCTGCGCATGGCGAGGCGCTGGGCCGACACTTCGGGTGTGCGGTTGGAGGGGCTGCTCGCTCACGCCGCGCCCAACGTGGAGCAGACCCGTGGCGCCGTCGCGCACCTGCTGGCCGCGGCGCTGGAATCGAACCAGAGCATCGCAGCGCGCGTGACCGACTGGGTCACTTTCCTCGACAGGTTCAGTGAAGATCTCGACGTGCGCAGCTACTGGCTTGGCCGCGTCGCGGTCTCGCGGCTTGCGGGCGGCGACGCGCTGGGCCTGGCGCGCGCTCGTGACCGCGTGCTGGCGCGCGTGCAGGCGGGGCTCTCGCTCGATCGTGACGTGCCCCGGCTGCTCCGGGTGATGGGGCAGGCGACCGCGGCCGGTGCGGGTACGGGCCGCGCGATGAGCGTCGGCGCCCAGCTCGAGGCGCTGCTCAAGGCCTTCGAAGAGACCCCGCGCAAACGTTCTGCCGTGGAGTCTTCACCGCAGCTCACCCGGGCCTACGTCGGCCTCGAGTTCGCGTGGGGCTTCGCGCGCCTGGCCAACGCCGAACGTGCGCGGCAGCTGCGCGACGCGGCGCTGGCGGCGCTGGATCGCAAAGACGCGGTGCACGGGTACCTCACCCGGGCGTACGTGGCGCGCATCGAACAGGCGCTCGAGGGCGTGGCGCCGTACACGCCGCTCGCGCCAGAGATCAACGGGCTGCTCACCCAGTTGGAGTCGCTCGATCGCTACAAGGTCGATCGCCTGCGCCAGTTCAGCCAGGTGCTCGAGCCGCAGGAGCGCCTCGAGGCGATCAGCGCGTTCTGGCGCAACAACACGCGGGAAGGGCGGGGCGAAGAACTCGGCGCGTTGCGTTCACTGCGCGAACCCGCGGAGCTGCTCAAGGCCATTGAGTCACGCATGAGCGTCGCGGCCGACTCGCAACTGGGGGTCGAAGAGCGCGTGCGGTTGATCGACGGCCTGCTCGACTACCTGCCTCAACTGCCCGAGTCGCAGGCGCTCCCTCTGCTGCAGCGCTTCCTCACCATCGGTGACGCGTTGGCAGCCAAACACCGCGCAGTGGTGTTGGAAGACGCGCTCAAGGTGGCAGGTCACTTTGGCCGCGCGGCGCTGGTCAAGCAGTTGGTGCTGCAGCTGGGCAACGCGATCAAAGAGGTCGGCGGAGAAGGGGTGGGTGAGATCGGCGGCCTGCTCGTCTCGGGCGTGCGCAGCCTGCGAAGGGTCGGTCTGCGCGAAGAAGCAGGTGAGCTGCTCGCGCGCGCCTCCACCGTGCTCAAGGGCGAAGACGTGCCCACCTTGCAGGCGCGGCTCGGGCTCGCTTCGGGCTTCATGTACCTGGGCGCCTTTGCGCAGGCGCAGCCGATCATCGACGAATCGCTCGGCCGGCTGGGCCGCGAGTCGGGGCTGATCATCGCTGAGCGCATCAAGCTGACCCGCGCGACCGCGCAGGCGCTCTCGCACGCCTCGACCGAGCTGGCGTTGCCGGGGTTGCTCCGCGTGGCGCAGCAGTTGCCGTGGATCACCGACAGCTTCAACACCAACTCGCACTTCTGTTTGTCGATGGTCGACTTCGCCGACGCGCTCGTCCTGGGCCACGTGGGCGACGACCTGACGCTCAATGAGACGACCCGCCGCTTCCTCGACGAGGACGAGTATCTCGTTCGCCGGCGGGTGCACCGCGACGTGGGAGGAGACACATGACGCAACCTGCGAAGCCCAAGGATCCGTTCGACACCGTGGCCGAGATGCCGCTCGAAAAGCTGCAGGCCGAAGCGCAGGGCCTGCGCGATCGCCTCAACCGCTTTCGGCTCGGCCTCGGCCGGCACTTCGTCGACAAGCAGCCGCTCATCGATCTGATGTTGGTGGCCGCGGTGGCGCAAGAGCCGCTCTTGCTGGTGGGCCCTCCCGGCACGGCGAAGAGCGATCTGGTCATCAAGTTCAAAGACGCGCTGGGCCTCGATGGTTCGGACTATTTCGAGTACCTGCTCACCCGCTTCACCGAGCCGTCTGAAGTGCTCGGCCCCATCGACATCAACGAGCTGCGCAGCGGCCGCTACATTCGCCGTGAGCGCGGCAAGCTGCCCACCGCGCGGCTGGTGTTCCTCGACGAAATCTTCAAGGCGAGCTCGGCGATCTTGAACGCGCTGCTCACCGTCATCAACGAGCGCAAGTTCTACCAGGACGGCGTGCCGGTTCCGGTCAAGCTCAAGATGCTGTTCGCTGCGACCAACGAGATCCCCGAGCACAGTGAGCTGGGCGCGCTCAAAGACCGCTTCGTGCTGAAGGCCGCCTGCCGCTCGGTGCAGGAGACCCACTTCATCGAGCTGCTCGACGCCGGCCTCGACTCGCAGACGAACAAAGACCTGAACCAGAAGCCCTGGGTCGAAGGTCACGCGAACCTGGAAGACCTGCTCAAGGCGCACCGCTACCTGACGCTGCTGATGTCGCGTCGCGAGCCCAGAGACCGTGAGCTGTTCTTTCGTGACGAGGTGATGCGCGAGTTCCGCCGCGTCATCCGTACGCTGGTGCGTGAAGACGAGGTGTTCGTCTCCGACCGCAAGCTCATCAAGCTCTACCGGCTGCTGCGCACCCGCGCGTGGATCGTTCACGGCGGCGCGGTCGAGCGGGAAGATCTGCAGTTGCTCGCCTACCTGGGTGAGACGCGAGAAGAGATCGACCTGCTCGAAGAGAAGGTTCCCCGCCTGTTGGGAATCAGCTGAAAGACCCTTTCCTGCGAAGCGGGAGAGGGCCTCGATTTCAAGACTGCAATTCCCATCGCTGCGAAAGCAGACCGAGTCACTCCTGAGCTAGAACCCCCTCATGTCGCGAATCACCAAGAACGCCCCCGTCGCGCCCCGGCCGCCCCCTGCACCCGCGCCCGCAACGCAGGCGACCGCCCCGGTGGCCACGAACGAGGGCTGGGCAGTCAAGAACACCGCCCCCGTCAAACCCTCTGCACCCACCGCGACCTCGGCCGAAGTGGCGAACGCCTTCTTCACCGCCTTCCAGAACAAGGACCTCGCGGCTTTCGAGAAGCTCTACGCCCCCAACGCGACCTTTCACGACCCCATCTACGACCTGAAGAACCGGGCCGAGACGCTCGGCATGTGGAAGTCGCTCTTCGCGGCAGGCAAAGATCTCAAGCTGACCTTCAAGGTCCTCGAGACAGGCCCTGAAGGCGCGAAGGTCGCGTGGACCGCCGACTACAAAGTCTTCGGGCGCCCGGTGCACAACGAAGCGGTCAGCAACCTGACCATCAAGGACGGCCAGATCACCGCGCAGAAAGACGACTGGTCGTGGTCGAAGTGGGCCCGGCAGGCGCTGCCGCTGGGCCCGCTGGTCGACTTCCCTCCGGTGAAGGCTGCGCTGCGGTTCTTCATGCGGCAGGCCTGACGCGCAGTCGGGCTCGTTGCGCGAGGCCAGCTTAGTTTCGTTTGTACATCGTCATCACGCACGCACCACCCAGGCCCAGGTTGTGCTGCACGGCGACCTTCGCGTTCTCCACCTGGCGATCGCCCGCCGTGCCGCGCAGGTGCCACACCAGCTCGGTGCACTGCGCGAGGCCGGTCGCGCCCAGCGGGTGGCCCTTCGAGAGCAAACCGCCCGACGGGTTGACCACGAACTGGCCGCCGTAGGTGTTGTCGTTCTCTTCGATGAACTTCTCCGCGCCGCCTTCGGGGCACAGACCGATCGCCTCGTAGGTGAGCAGCTCGTTCGCCGTGAAGCAGTCGTGCAGCTCGACCACCTGTACGTCCTTCGGGCCCGTGCCGGTCTTCTCGTACAACTGCGTGGCCGCCGCCTTCGCCATGTCGTAGCCGATCATCTTCATCATCGACTTGCCGTCGAAGCTCGAGGCGAAGTCGGTGGTCATCACCTGACCTGCGATGTGCACCACCGGCTTGAGGCCCTTCCGCTTCGCGAAGTCGTCGCTGCACAGAATCGCCGCCGCGGCGCCGCAGGTGGGCGGGCAGCACTGAAAGCGGGTGAGCGGGTCGAACACGTCTTCGCTGGCGAGGATCTGCTCCACCGAGAGCACCTCGCGGAACAGCGCGAACGGGTTCTTCGCCGCGTGCTTACGCGCCTTCTCGGAGATCTTCGCGAAGGTCTCCCGCTTGGTGCCGTACTTCCAGCGGTACTCGCGGCCCGCGCCGCCAAACATCTGCGCGGCGAAGGGCGCCTGATTGACGCCTTGCTCTGCGTTCATCACGTCGACGTGTTTGTCGAGCGGGTTGGTGCGGTCGTTCCACCCGCTGGCGAGCGCGCCCTTCTGCATCTGCTCGAAGCCGACGGCGAGCACACATTCCGCGAGGCCGCCTTCGATGGCCTGCCGCGCGAGGTAGAGCGCGGTGCTGCCTGTCGAGCAGTTGTTGTTCACGTTGATGACGGGAATGCCGGTGGTGCCGACCGAGTAGACCGCGCGCTGACCGCACGTGCTGTCGCCGAAGACGTAGCCTGCGTACGCCTGCTCCACGTCCTTGAAGTCGACGCCGCCATCCTTGAGCGCGTCTTTGATGGCGCCGTTCGCCATCACTTCGTAGCCATCAGAAGCGCCGGGCTTCTGAAACTTCACCATTCCCACGCCGAGTACATTGACCTTGCGACCCATGAGTTGTGCTCCTTGTTCTGTTCGGTAGGAATTGAGTTTCAGACGAGCTGCTTGAGGAAACCAAGGCGTTGCGCGGCGATCAGCTCGCCATCGATGCGGAGCTGACCGTGCTGGTAGAGGCTCTGCGCGCTCTCGCCCTTCGCCAACGCACCCAGCGCTTCGTCGGTGAGGATGATGCGCGTGCCGGCCTTCGCGTCGAAGCCCGGCTTGACCGAAGGTGAACTGCCCTTCAGCTCGGCGGTGAACTCGAAGCCGGCGTCCTTCACCTTGAAGGCGATGACGGCGTCGACTTCCTGGGCGAGGCCCGGGTACTTCGCGAGGCGCTCCTGCAGCGCCTTGAAGATCTTCGGCGCGAGCACTTCGACGGAAGCGGGAGCTGCTGCCGCTGCGGATCCGGTCGCCCCGAGCGGAGTCGAGGGGCGATCGATCTTCTTGAGGAAGTCGAGCTTCTGCGAGGCCATCACGTTGCCGGTGATCTTCAGCTTGCCGCCCTGGAACAACTTCATCGGGTCGGCCTTGCCCGAGACCATGTCGAGCCAGTCGGCGTTGGAAAGCGCCAGCGTGCAGTCGGCCTTCTCGACGGTGCCGGCGCTCACGGCGCCCTTCTTCAGGTCGAGCACCCAGGCCGAGTCGGGCGCGGTGAGCTTGAACTGGTAGACCAGGTTCACCTGCTTGAGCAGGTCGGGGGTCTTTGCGACGTAGGCGCCGATGCCTTCGAAGCTCGTTGCGGCGGTGATTGCAGGTGCTTCAACCCTCTCCCCGACCCTCTCCCCCGCGGGGGAGAGGGAGGTCTTCGCCTTGGGCTGCGGGATCTCCGGGTAGAACTCGACGACGCCGTTGCTGAGCACCACCTTGTTGCGCTCGACCACCGTGGCGCGCAGCAGCACCTTGAGGTCGTTCACTTTCCACATCTCGATCTTCAAGGTCTCGCCGGGGAACACTGAGTCTGCGAAGCGCACCTTGATGCTCTTGAACGTGCGGGGATCGCCCTTGGCGAAGGCGCTGACCACCGCGCGGCCCGCGAAGCCGAAGGTGCACAAGCCGTGAAGAATCGGCTTCTCGAAGCCGAACATCGTGGCGAACTCGGGGTCGACGTGGAGAGGGTTCCAGTCACCCGACAGGCGGTACAGCAGCGCCTGGTTCTCCGAGGTCTTCTCGGTGATCACCGCGTCGGGAGCGCGCTCGGGCGCCTGGTTCACATCCGTCGCGGGACCCCGCTCGCCGCCCCAGCCACCGGCGCCGCGCACCACCATCGACACGTCGTTCTTCACCAGCAGCTCGCCCGTCTTCGCGTCGTAGCTGTCGAGGTGCGTGACGACGATCGCGTTCTTGCCCTTGTCCAGAATCTCCGAGATGCGCGCCTTGTGCTTGAGCGTCGCCTTCTCGGGCAGCGGCCGCATCACCTCGAGGTACTGCTCGCCGTGCAGGATGCGATCGAGCCCGTAGTTGAGGCCCGGCGCCGTCTGACCTTCTGAGGCCATCTTGAAGATCGCGTTGAGCGCAGGCACCACGCCGTAGGTGGGCAGCGAGTAGAAGCCTTCGCCGTTGCGCTCGTAGACGAGGTGCAGATCCTTCGGGTCACCCGGGTCCTTGCCCGCGCCGACGCCCAGCGCGTACAGCGCCAGGTCACGCTCGTCGTAGGAGGACTCCAGCTCGGGCAGCTCGTAACCCAGCGCCTGATCCACATCGATGAACTCGTTGCCGCCCTTCGACCTGGTCGACAGGTTGCTCATCACGGTGCCCAGCGACTCGGTGATGTTGGCGGGGTGGGTGACCTTCTTCCAATCCGTGACGTCGTCCCACGCGTTGCGCACGGCCTCGGGCGAGATCTCGCGGCCGAGCTTGAAGAGCTTTCCCTCGGTGCGCTCAAACCGCAGCTTGCCGAAGTAGCCACCGCCGACCTCGTACAGGCCGCCGTTCTCCTTGCAGTCCTCGTGGGCGAGCCACGCCACCAGCGGCGTCACGTACTCGGGCTTCAGGTTCTCCAGCATGTCCTTGGGCAAAATGGTTTCGGTCAGGCGCGAGGCGGCGATGGGCGCGATGGTGTTCACGCGCACGTTCTTCTTCTCGCCTTCGATGGCCAGCGTGTTCGACAGACCCACGAGCGCGAGCTTGGCCGCCGAGTAGTTGGCCTGACCGAAGTTGCCGTAGATGCCCGCCGCCGACGCCGTGAAGAGAATGCGGCCATACCCCTGCTCCTGCATGTACGGCCAGGCCGCGTGGCTGCAGCGGAAGGCGCCGTTGACGTGCACGCGGAAGATGAGATCCCAATCTTCCTTCGTCATCTTCTTGAAGCTGACGTCGCGGAGGATGCCCGCGTTGTTGATCAACACGTCGATGCGGCCGAACGAGTCGATGGCCGTCTTGATGATCTTCTCGCCGTCTTCCACCGAGTCGTAGTTCGCCGCCGCCGTGCCGCCCGCCGCCTTGATCTCTTCGACCACCTTGTCGGCCGCCGCCGAGCTCTTGCCGCCACCCGTCGAGGTGCCGCCCAGATCGTTGACCACCACCTTCGCGCCCCGCTTGCCGAAGAACAGCGCGTGGCTCCTACCGAGGCCTGCGCCTGCGCCGGTGATGACGACGACCTTTCCATCGAATCGAAGCTCGGAACCCATGGGGACACCCTTGGTGGACAGCGTGGATGAGGCTTTGGAGCAGGAAATTGATTCTTGAGTCAATGACCGACCGCACAGATTGTCTGCCTCTCCTTTGGGGAGCGGGCCGGTGCGAGGGTCAATAGGTATAGTCCCGACTCGATGTCTGACGAGCGGCTCGACGGTCCACGCGCGGAAGCTTTCCTCTCTGCCTCCATGTCGCTGGCGCGAGAAGCAGCGACTTCGCCCACCTGGTTCGAGCTCTCCGTGCGTGCGCTGGAAGCCGCGTACTCCGAGCGTCCGCTCCTCGCTGCGCCCACGCTGGTCTTCGACCTCACCGCCTTGCTGCATGGTGAGCGGTTGCTCCCGGTGCCGCCGCCCGGCCTCGAGCCCGTGCGTGAAGCGATGCGCGGTTACGAAGATCACGTGCTCGCCCGCCTCACCGCTGACCGGAGGTGGACGCGGCTCACCGAAGCCGTCGCAGGTCTGCCCAAAGAATTGCGCGCGCCCGCGGTCGGCCTGGTCACCGCGCAGTTGCTCTCGCGCTTGAAGCTCGGGGTCGGCACGGGCGTGAGCACCGGCCTCGTGCGCCGCTTCGCCACCAGGCCGCCTGAAGAAGTGCTCGAGGCCGGTCGCGCCGCGCTCTACGACGAAGAGCTCGCCGCCCGCATCGTCGAGGGCTTGAACCAGCTCTCCCGTGCCGCAAGGAGAACGCGCGAGCTGCTCAGCGACGCCGAAGTCTTCCTGATGGAGAACCTCGCCGCGCTCAAGGGTCTGGCAGCCCGCGTGTCGCTCGCCCAGTTGGCCGAGGTGGCGCAGGCCGTCGACGAGCACCTGCCCACCCGGCTGCGGGGCCAGGTCTTCGAAGACGGCGACGCGCCCACCTCGCTGGAAGAAGACTCGGCGTATCCGGTCGGTGGTTTCTCCAGCATCAGCACGCAGGGCAGCGTTGAGAACCTGGTCACCAGCGAGCTCATCTACATGGAGCAGGGCGACGACCCCGACTCGCGGCCCGATCTCTTCGACGTGCGTTTCGTGGAAGGCGAGCTGCTTTATTACGCGCGCGATGAGTCGGTGGCGGTGCGCAAGAAGCGCACGCTGGTGCTGGTGTTCGACGCGTCACTGCAGCGGTGCCGGGTGAAGGATCCCGGTGAGTCGTATCAGCGGCTGATGTGGCTGCTCGGCTCGGTGACCGCGCTGGTGCGCAAGCTCTCCGAGTGGCTCAACACCGAAGCGCTGCGCTTCGAGCTCATCTTCATCAGCAACGCGGAAGACGTGGCCCTCAATGAAGAAGAGGGCGTGCTCTCGTTGCTGCTGCGCGAGTACCGCGAGCGGGGGCAGGTCGACGTACACCGAACCGACTCAGCGCTCGCGGCGATCAGAAAGGCCCGTGCAGCGCATCGGGGCAGGGCCCGCGTGATGTTGTTCGCCACCAAGATTCCTTCAGGGCTCGAAGGTGACGCGGCCCCTGACGCCATCGTCGACGCGAGTGGTGCGCGGCCCCGCGTGCACTGGGCTGAAGCGACCACGGAGCGTGAACCCACCACCACCACTGCGGTCGAAGCGTGGGCTGAGACGATCCGCCAACTGCTCGATGGACTGCTTAAGCGTCGCTGACATCAACCGTCTTTCCCTGACTTTGCTCGGGGCGACCGGTGGGCCGTCGCCCTCTTCGCGTTGGTCTCTTCAGTCGCCCTGAGGGTGATTCGTTCTAACGGCCTGTATCAACCACCTTTGGTGGGAAGAGACCTTCACTGAGCCGTGTTACACCGCACCCCCGATGAGGCGGCTCTTCGAGCGGCTGCGCCGCGTATTTCCCCTGCGCCCTGGCGCGCTCATTTTGCTCGCGGCCGCGGCGGCCCTCGTCTTTCTCTGGGCTCCCCAGGAAGCCGACTTCCTGTTGTACCCCGCAGGCCTGGTGGCGCTGCTCCTGGTGGTCGTCTGCGTCGTGCTGGTGGTGCTCGGGACCATCTCGCTGCGCCGCACGGTCAAGGCGCTCGCGGTCTCGGTGCCGGAACGACTCGAGACGACGCGCGCCACGGGCACGGGGTTCCGCATTCCGTCGTTGGGCCGCTGGCTGGTGCTCGACGTGGGCCTCACCTGGGTTGAGCCGCCCGGCCTCGAGGTGAAGCTCGAGCCGCTCGACGGTCAACTGGCCGAGGTGATCACCGCGAACGAGCGAGGCCGGTACACCCGCCTCGTGCGCCGCTTCACGGTGGAAGACGTGTTCGGCCTGACGGGCTCGAGCTTCGACGTGGAGTGGCCCGTCGCCCTCGCGATCACGCCTGCGTCGGCGAAGCAGGGTGCACAGTTGGCCGCGGGCCGCTCGCAAGGTGAGACGCTGGCCAATCCCGCCGGGCGCGCCGAAGGGGATCTCGTGGAGATGCGGCAGTACGCGTACGGCGACTCCATGCGCCACGTGTTGTGGAAGGTGTACGCGCGTTCGCGCAAGTTGCTGGTGCGCATGCCGGAGCGCGCGCTCGCGCCGGGGCCCATCAGCGTCGCCTTCTTCGTGGCAGGCCCTGAAGATGAAGCGAGCGCAGGCGCGGCGCGGCTCTACGTCGAGGCCGGTCTGCTCGGCGCTGATCTGCTCTTCACCGCCGATGGCTCAGTCGTGCCAGCGCGTTCGGCGCGAGACGCGGTGGAGCAACTGGTCGACTCCGCGACGCAGCGAGGGCGGGGTGGGGAAGCGCTCGATGCAGCCGCCGCGCAGATCGATCCGGGCCGGCTCACGTCGTGTGTTCTCTTCGTGCCTCCAGTCGACGGCGCGTGGCGCGATCGGGTGGTCGGCTTCGTGAGGAAGTATTCGCTGCGCGCGTCGGTGATCATCGGCGTCGACGAAGTGGGAGAAGCGCCAACCTCGCCTTCCCGGCTCAACTCGTTCTTCTTTCGACCCGACGTGACGCTCGACACCGCCCGGCCTTCTCTCAAGGCGCTGCGTGCAGCGCTGGAGGCCGAGGGGTTGCCGGTCAAAGTGCTGCATCGATCCACGGGGCAGATCTCGTGAGCACACCCACTCGAGACTCGAGCCGCGTCACCGTGCTCAAGGCGCTGCTGCTGGGCGCGTCGGTGCTGCTCGCGTTGTGGTCGATCGCCACGCCGCCCGGTCTGCTGGCCGCGGTCGCCGGCACGTTGTCCGCGACCTTCCTCGCACAACGTCTCGAGACTGCGCGGCTGCGCATTCTCAACTGGGTGGTGCTCGGCGTCGGCATCGCGCTCACGGGGCAGTTGGCCGCGCGCCTGCTCTCGGCCTTCGCGTCGTTCCTGCCGCCGTGGTTCACGCTGATGTTCGCCGACGCGTTGGTGCTCGGCTGCACCTGCTTCGGCTTCTTCCTCGCGCTGCGGTTGTGCTCTTCACGGTGGCGCGCCTTCTCGGTGGTGGAGCTCGCGCTCGTCGTCTTCTCGGTCGCGCACGCCTTCGCCGATCACCGGCACATGCGCATTCACCAGCCGCGCTTCTTGAGCGACTGGGCGTGGTCGCACGGCGTCGAGCCGGAGCCCGTGCTCGCGGTGTTGGGCGTCAGCGCGATGGCGCTGTCCGCCTTGCTTCTGCTGCGGGTCAGCCGCGCGCGCCGGTTGATGGCGATGGCCTTGTTGTTTCTCGGGGGAATCCTGGTGTTGCTGCTGGGTGAGCCGCCGCGCCTCGAGGTCCCGAAAGAAGACGAGCTCGGCGTTCGCGGCAACGAGAACAAGGACGACAAGGACAAGAACAAGGGCGGCAGCAAAGGCAACAAGAGCAACAAACCGCCCGAGCCCATCGCGGTGGCCGTGCTGCACGACGATCTGCCCGACAGTGACGCGCTCTACTTTCGCCAGGCGGTGCGCTCGAAGCTGGTGGGCGATCGACTCGTCGAAGATGGCTCGGGCGCGTTCGATACCGACGTGCCGACGCGCTTCCCCGCGGGCTCACCGGTGCGCGTCACCCTCACGCAGGCCGAGGCGTTTCATCGCCGCCTGCGCACCTCGATGTACCTGCTGGTCGATCACGCCCAGCTCTTCGGGGTCGGCTTTCCCGAAGAGTTGGCGCCGCTGTCGAACCCGAACCCGCGCCGCTTCGTGGCCGCCTACGACGTGAACTCGCTGTTCCTCACCCGGCCGGTGGAGCGCATGCTCGGCCGCACGTCGATGCCCGCCGAGTGGCCGGAAGACCTGCGCGCCCATTACACCGCCATCCCTCCGGATCCCCGCTACGCCGAGCTCTCCGAGCGCATCGTGCGCGACGTCGACCCCCGCTTCGTGGGTGACGACATCATGAAGGCCCTCGCCATCAAGCAGTACCTCGAGAAGGAGGGCTTCTATTCCCTCGAGGAAAAGACGCTCGAAGGCGACGATCCGGTGGCTGCGTTCCTCTTCGGAGATCTGCGCGGGTACTGCGTGCACTTTGCGCACGCCGCCGTGTTCCTGCTGCGGAGCCAGGGGCTGCCGGCGCGCGTGGCCATCGGCTACGGCGTGCAGACGCAGCAGCGGGGGGCGGGCTCAGCCGTGCTCGTCTTCGCCAACGAGGCCCACGCGTGGCCTGAGCTCTACGTGGACGGCGTCGGTTGGGTGACCTTCGACATCATGCCGGAGCGCTCCGATGAGCCTCCCGCCCCGCACGTCGATCAAGATCTCGAGTCGGCGCTGGGCGAGCTCGCGCGCAGGGATCCCGCGGGTACGCTCGAAGACACGGCCCCGATTGTCATTCCGTGGGAACTCATCGGGTTCATCACCGCGGCGCTGGCGACTCTCGCGCTGATGGGCGCGTTCGTCGTGAAGTTCTGGCGGCGGCTGAGTCGCGGTTCTCACCGGCTGGTGTACCGCTCGGTGCTCGACGTGCTCTCGGATCTCGGTCAGGCGCGCCACCCCGGTGAGAGCCGTGAACGCCACGCGCATCGCCTCGCCGAGCGTGCCCCCAGCTTCGTTCCGCTGACCTCGGCACATCTGCGCCTCACGCTCGGGCACGACGACCCCGAGAGCCGCGCGCAGGTCGAGGCGCTGGCGAAGGCCACGCGCGCTGAGCTTCGCGCTCGCACCCCTCTGCTCGCCCGCATCGGCGGGCTCTTCAACCCTGTCGGCTGGTGGTTCACCCGATGATGACGAAAGACGGTTCATGATTCCTGTGCTCTCGACCCTCGACGAAGTTCGCGGCATCGCCGCCCGCATCCGTGACCACGTGCGCCATGACGTGATCGGCCGTGACGACATCGTCGAGCTCGTTCTGGTCTCGCTCTTCGCCGACGGCCACGTCTTGCTGGAAGACTACCCGGGCTCTGGCAAGACCACGCTCGCCAAGGCGCTGGGCCGCGCGTTCATCGAAGAGGCGCCCGCCGACGCGCTGGGCATCGCCACCTTCCGGCGCGTGCAGTTCACCCCTGACCTGCTCCCGTCCGACATCACGGGCGTGACCATCTTCGACACCGTCACGAACCTCTTCTCGTTCCGGCGAGGGCCGGTGTTCGCCTCGGTGCTGCTGATCGATGAGATCAACCGCACCTCGCCCAAGGTGCAGTCGGCGTTGTTGGAGGCGATGGCCGAGAAGCAGGTCACCGTCGACAACGTGAGCCACCGCCTCGACGACCTGTTCTTCGTGATGGCCACCCAGAACCCGCTCGATTCCGTGGGCACCTACCCGCTGCCACTCGCGCAGCTCGATCGGTTCCTGTTCAAGCTGACGATGAAGCACATCGACATGGCCTCTGAGCTGCGCGTGCTCGAGGCGTGGGGCAAGCCGCGCGTCGCGATGGAGTTGCCCAAGGTGCACCGGGCTGAAGTCGTCGCCGGCCGGAAGCTGCTGCGCGAGCGGGTGGCGGTCAGCCGTTCAGTGCAGCAGTGCCTGGTCGACATCGCGACGGGGTTGCGTGACACCACGCGCACGCGGCAGGGCGTCTCGACGCGCTCGTTGGTGCAGGCGATTCCCGCGCTGCAGACGCGCGCGATGTTGCTGGGGCGTGACTTCGTTTCGTCGGAAGACATCGAGGCGCTGGCGTACCCGCTGTTTGCGCACCGCATGGAGCTGATGCCCGGCGTGCAGGCTGACCTGCTGGTGAAGGACGCGCTCAAGGGCCCGATCGAAAAGCTCTCCCGCTCGACGCTGGGTGCTGCGTGAACCCCGCAACCGTTCCCCCCGAGCGGAGTCGAGGGGTCACTGCTGCCTGGTGCTCCCTCGACTTCGCTCCTAAGGAACAGCCCACACCGGTCCCCCCGAGCGAAGTCGAGGGGTCACTTGCCGCACGAAGCAGAGGTGGCATCTCGACTTCGCTCGATGCGAACGGTGGGTCTGTTCCTTCGATGGAATGGCCGGTGAAACCGGTCCCTGCTCGGGAGGAACGGTGGGTGTTCCTCGCGCTCGCCCTCGCCTGCTCGACGGCGCGGGCCGACTACGCCGAGACCTTCTCCGCGGCCGAGAAGGAAGTGCTCGAGCAGGTCGGCCAGGGCAAGTTCATCAAGGCGCGCGATCTCGCCGAGAAGGTGCTCACCCAATCGCCGCGCTCCTTCCCCGCCACGTGGGCCATGGCGAAGGTACAGCTCGAAGAAGAAGGCAACCACGCCCGCGCGCTGGCGTGGATCCGCCGCGCGAACGAGCTACTGGGCGACAGCGATAAGGAATGGGGCATGAAGGTGATGCTCGAAGAACACTTCATCCTCGCCGAGATGAACCGCAACGTGGAGGCGCTCCAGCAGCTCGATCTCTTCGAGGAGAAGTACGGCCCGGCGCCCGCCTACCTGCGCGTGTGGCCGATGTTCAAGTCGGGCCGCATTGCCGAAGCGCGGGTGATCGCTGCCCGCCTCGCCGCGAGCGAAGACGACGCCGATCGCGCCGAGGGTTACAACGGCCTGCTGAGCATCGCCTTCGAAGAGCGCGATCGCGCCGGCACGTACAAGTGGTCGATGGCTGGCGTGGAAGCGACCGGCGGGAAGAACTGCACCATTCTGCGCAACGCCTCGAGCGCGGCGTACATCCGCTTCAAGCTCGATCAAGCCGAGGAGTTCTCCAACAAGGCGCGCAAGCTCAAGGACTGCATCGATCCGGTCGACAACCAGATCGCGAGCTTGAGCATCATCATGGGTCAGTTCCAGCAGGCAGTCGCTGCGCTCGAATCGTCGCGCTCCACGTACATCGAGAAGCGCTACCGACCGCACTTCGCGCTCGAGCGCCGCGGCGTGTTGGTCGATCTGCTCGAGGCGGTGGGCCAGCCCGAAGAAGCCATCAAGCTGGCCACCGAACTCTACGGTCAGCAGCAACGCATGGGTGTCTCCAGCGGGGCGCCCGAGATGGAGCGCCTGACCCGCACGCTCCGGTACCTGCATGCGCTCGACGGCCGAATCGCGCAGCTTGGCGAGCAGCTCGCCTACGCGCCGCGTCCCGGGGCGGCCTCGACGGCGGCCGAGCTCGCGCGGGTGGTCGCGACTCGGTGGGAGATTCGCCGAGCGCTGGTGCAGTTGCTCGCGGGCGACGATCGCCTGTTGATGATGACGCGGCCCATGCTCGCCGACCCTTCCGACTGGGCGAACTGGCGCACGGGCGATCTCATCGGCATCGTGGGCACCGGCGTCATGCGTGCGTCGATCTCCCGCGCGCGTGCGCTCGATGCCGCGTTCCCCGAAGCGACGGGCCCGCTCGATTCTCTCGAAGGTGAGGTGGCGTACCAGGAGCGCTCCTGGGCAGACGCAGTGAAGCTGGGCACCTCGGCGCTTACGGGCCTCAACAAGCGCGAAGCCCTCTGGCGCTGGCGCATCATGGCGTGGCGCGCAGATGCGCTGCGCAGGCTGGGCCGCATGAACGAAGCGCGGGCTGATTATCAAGAGGTGCTGCAGCGCTGGCCCACCGCCTTCCGCATGTTGGGCCTCGCCGTGCCGGTGAAGATCTCGAGTGACGGCAGTGAGTTTGCGAAAGAGGTGGCCACCCGGCTGGGCCGTTCGCCGCGCCTCGACGTCGAAGACAAGGCGCCGTTTCAGATCACGGTGACGGGCTCCAAGACGATCGACATCTGCCTGCTCGACGACAACGGCTCGCAGTTGGCGTGTGCTTCGGGCGAAGGCGTCGACAAGGCGCTCGAGGCATTTCACGCAGCGGCGTTCTCCCCCAAGGTGTCACTGACCCAGAGTGACTTGAAGAGCCTCGATGGCAGCCCGGTGCGCGTGGGTGCGGATCAAGCGATGAAGAAGCTGCTCGGAAAATGAGCTCCCTGAACTGCCAGAAGGTGTTCGTGCTCGGGGCCGCGTTGCTCCTGGGCGCGCCTGCGTTCGCTGAAGAACAAGGACACTGCGTGGGTGGAAAGTGGACCAGGGCCAACGGCTGGGCGGGCTGCCTCGCCGGAAAGAATCGGGAGGGCGAGTGGACCTTGACCTTGCCCGGCGGTCAGGTGGTCGAGCGGTCTGAGTGGCTGCGCGGCGTGCGCTCTGGAAAGTACGAGCGCTGGTCAGAGGGCTGCCTCATCGCTGAGCGCGGCGCGTACAAGAAGGGCGCGCGCGATGGCCCGTGGATTTTCTGGAACACCGAGGGAAAGAAGGAACGCGAAGGCCGCTTCATTCTGGGCCGCGAGACCGGCGCGTGGATCACCTACCACCAGGACACCGGCCTCAAACACCTCGAGGGTCCGTACGTGAAGGGCTTCGCCGAGGGCCTGTTCACCGAATACCTGCCTCACGGCGAGAAGTGGCGCGAGGTGAAGTTCCACCTGGGCTCGCGCGTCGGCCCCGCCCAGCTCGAGTGTGACGATCGCGGCGGCGAGTGGACGGTCGACTTCAAGGGCCGACGTGAAGGCTGCACCGTCGAGGGCCTGGAGGACGGCACGTGGACCGGGTTCGACGGCACCGGGAAGGTGAGGTGGCGCGCGCAGTACGAGAAGGGCTCGCTCAACGGCACGTTCACCGACTACCACCCCAGCGGAGAGGTGATGCGGCAGGGCAGGTACGTGACCGGTACGCCCGCGGGCAAACACACCTTCGCCGGTCCCGATGGCACGCTGTACGGCAGCTCGACCATTCGTGATGGCAACGGTGCGTGGCGCTCTTTTCACCCGAACGGGAAGGTGGCCGAAGAGGCGCAGTACGTCGGTGGCTGCATCGATGGCGTGTGGCGCTCGTACAACGAAGACGGCCGCCTGCAGATCGACGCGACGTACGCGAACTGCAACCGCGACGGCACGTACACCTGGTTCCACACCAACGGTCAGCGAAAGCTGGTCGGCGAGTTCAAGCAGAACCGCGAAGTGGGGGAGTGGAAGGCCTGGTACATGAATGGCGATCCCGACTTCGTGGGTCGCTACGAAGAGGGCGTTCGTGCCGGCACGTGGCGGTTCTGGCGTTGGGGCCGGCAGCTGCGCTCCGAAGGCGAGATGCAAGACGACGTGCCCAACGGCGTGTGGACCGACTACCACCCGACCGGCAAGCCGAGCGCGAAGGGCGTTCGTACGGGCGCCAGCAACGAAGGCCCGTGGGAGATGTTCTGGTCGACCGGTGAATCCTGGCGGCAAGCAGAGTTCGTGAACGGCCGTGAGCAGGACGAAGCAGCGAAGGCGTGTTCACGAATGGGCGGCGTGTGGACGCCTGATGGTGAGCAGCGAACGTTGGGCTGCGTGGTGTGCCGCGCCCGGCCGGAGGATCAAGTCGAGCTCGTGGGGATTGGCTTGTGGACGTACTGGCACCCGAGCGGCGGCGTCGAGAAGCAGGGCTTTCTGGTCGAGGGGAAGCCCGCGGGTGAGTGGAAGTTTTTCCACGACAACGGCGAGGTGATGATGCGCGGTCACTTCGATGCCGGCGTCGAGGTCGGCCCGTGGGCGGGTGGTTATCGCACGGGCCAACCGCGCTTCGAGGGCTCGTACGCCGATGGTCAGCCGGATCAGCTGTGGACGAGCTGGCTCATCGATGGCGGCGTGATGTCGGTGGGGCGGTATGAGAACGGCAAGAAGGTTGGCGAGTGGAAGTACGAACGTGGCGGCAGGTTGGTCAGCGTCGACGCCGGCGTGCCGTGAACCGTTCCTCTCGAGCACACCGGTCTTCCTGCGCAGGGGACCTTCTTCACCTTCGATTCCATCGAAGGAACAACCGGTCCTCCTGAGCGAAGTCGAAGGAGCACTTCCGCCTCGCGCAACAAGTGGCATCTCGACTTCGCTCGCAGGGTTTTTTCGAAATAAGGAGCGCCCACCGTTCATCCCGAGCGGAGTCGAGGGATTACCTCGCCTTCGAGCGGCATGTGCCCCCTCGACTGCGCTCGGGGAGACCGGTGATTGGAGTCATTTTTATTTCGGCCAACCCTCTCGATGCGAACGGTGATGGCAAGCAGCCGGGCCTGACGCTCACCGGTACTGCTTGAGCCGCCAGAGCATGTCTTTGGGCTCGTAGAAGCTGAAGGCCACCGAGCCCGCCATCAGGCGCGCGGTGCTGATCAACGGCTTGGGTTTTCCCGACTCGAGCGGCGTGCCGCTGAGGTTGCTGCCGTTGCGCGAGCCAGAGTCCTGCACCAGCCAGCCAGTCTCCGAACGCACGAACACGAGGTGCAGCATCGACACGGTGCCGTCGTTGATGACGATGTCGCAGACGGGGTTGCGGCCGAGGGTGACTTGCTCCTTCGTGCTCTCTTTGGGCGCCAAGGAATAGGCGAGCGCTTCGGCCGCCGAGCTCACCGGGTGGACCATCAGAGCCGGAGGAACCGCGGTGAGGGTGCGCGCACCACCGGGCTTCCAGGGCCCCGCTTCCCACACCAGCCACGCGCTGGGTTCAGACAGGCGAAACGCCTCTTCATCGAGGTGCCCGTGGGTTCGCACGAAAGCAGAGATGAGATAGCTCTTCATGGGCTCACCACTCCAAACAAGGCGCCCAGCCCGGCGGTCATCCCCATGGCCAGCGCGCCCCAGAAAGTGACACGGATTGCCGCGGGCCGCACCTTCGCACCGCCGACCTTCGCAGAGAGGCCGCCCAGCATCCCCAGAAACAGGAGCGCGGTGAGGCTGACGGCGGGCAGCAGGGTGTCACGCGGCACCAGCGCGGTGATGAGCAGCGGCAATGCAGCGCCGGCAGCGAAGGCGGCCGCTGAAGCGAGCGCGGCTTGTACGGGTCTGGCGGCGTGTGTGTCGGTGATGCCCAGCTCGTCACGCGCGTGCGCACCTTCGGCGTCGTGGGCCATCAGTTGTTGGGCGACCTTCTGGGCCAGCTCCGGGTCGAGGCCGCGGCTCACGTAGATGTTCGCCAGCTCCTTCTTTTCGGCCACCGGGTCTGCGGCGATCTCAGCGCGTTCGATCTCCAGCTCGGCCGCTTCGGTGTCGGCCTGCGAGTGCACCGAGACGTATTCGCCCGCGGCCATCGACATCGCGCCTGCGACCAGCCCGGCCCCGCCCGCGATGAGGATGTTGGTGGGCGTGCCCTGGGCGGCGGCGACTCCGAGCACGAGGCTCGCCGTGGACACGATGCCGTCATTCGCCCCCAGCACGGTGGCGCGCAGCCAGCCGATGCGCTCGGTGCGATGCCGTTCTTTGTGAATGCGACCCATGCGCATGCCCTTCAAACACCAGCAGAGGTTGAGGGCAAACTCGCTCTGCCCGCCAGCCGGCTTAACCTGACCGCCCCGTGCTTTTCCCGACCGTCGAGTACGCACTCTTCTTCGTCGGCGCCTTCTCAGGCGCGTGGGCCCTCGCGCGTCATCACCACAGCCACAAACTCTTCCTGCTGCTCGCGAGCTGGGCCTTCTACGCCTGGTGGGACTGGCGGTTTCTCCCCGTGCTCGTCGGCCTCTCGCTGGAAGCCGCGTTGGTGGCGCAGGCGCTGGAAGACTCGAAGTCAGACCGTCAACGCCGCTTCATCCTCGCCGCAGGCGTCACTGCGGTCCTGCTGACCCTCGCGCTCTTCAAGTACCTCGGCTTCGGCGCCAGCGTGGCGCTCTGGGCACTCGACACCGCAGGGCTCCACCTCGGCTCACCAAAACTCCCCGAGGTCGCGCTGCCGGTGGGCATCTCGTTCTTCAGCTTTCACGCCATCTCGTTGATGGTCGACGCCTGGCGCCGCCGCATTCCGGTCAAGGTGCGCGTGGTGGATGCGCTGCTCTACGTGGCCTTCTTTCCTCAGCTGGTCGCAGGGCCGATTCTGCGTGCCGCCACCTTCCTGCCCGCACTCGCGACACCACGTGACCCGACGAACATCGATCTCCCGCTGGCGATGCAGCGCATCGGGCTGGGCCTGTTCAAGAAGGTGGTGTTGGCGCAGTTGCTGGCGAGCGCGCTGGTGGATCCGGTCTTCGAAGCCCCCGGTGAACACTCCAGCATCGAGGTGCTGCTGGGCATCTATGGGTATGCCGCGCAAATCTTCTGCGACTTCTCCGGGTACACGGACCTCGCCATCGGCTCTGCCGCGTTGCTCGGCTACCCGATGCCGGAGAACTTCGACGCGCCGTACTCCGCGAAGAACCCGCAGGACTTCTGGCGGCGTTGGCACATCTCGCTTTCCAGTTGGCTGCGCGACTATCTCTTCATTCCGCTCGGCGGCTCGAAAGGCAGCGCGGCTCGTACGGCCGCGGCGCTCGGGCTCACCATGGTGCTGGGCGGGTTGTGGCACGGCGCCGCGTGGACCTTCGTGGCGTGGGGCGTGTTCCACGGCGTCGGCTTGATTGTGCATCGCGGCTGGGCGGCGAGCCCCGGCGTGAAGACGCTGCGGGAAAGTCGCGCGTGGGGCGGGTTCGCGCAGGTGCTCACGTTTCATTTCGTCTGCGCGGGCTGGGTGCTGTTCCGCTCACCGTCCTTGAGCCTCGCGGGCGAGGTCTTCACGGCCTTGACTCGCGGCGCGCGCGGGCCGGTGCCGTTCTGGGTTGCGGGCGTGGTGCTGGTCGCGTTGCTCTCGTCGTTCATCTCGGCTGACGGCCTGGTGGCCTCGCGCGCCCGGTTCTCGCGGTGGCCGTTGATTGCTCAGGGCATCGCCTTCGCGTTGTGGGTGGTCGCGCTCGACGCGCTCGGGCCTCGCGGCGTTGCGCCCTTCATCTACTTCCAGTTCTGAGCCGCGATGAGCTCCCGTCGACCTCAGCCTGATGGAATCGCCGCCGCGCTCGAGAGCTACGTGGCGACCCGGCCCGCGCGCACGTTCGGGGTGAAGGACACCGCGGTGGTGCTGCTGGTCGCGTGCGTGGTGGCGATGCTGCTCGACTCGGAGGGGTTGCTCGCGTGGGCGCAGCGGCTCGAGGTGGGGCGAGCGCAGGCGATGTTGTTGCGCACGCTCGCGCCGCTGCACGCCACCTTGTCGCAGGTGGGCCTCGATGTGCCGAGACGGTGGGCCGCGCGGGGCCGCGAAGCGCTCTCGCTCCGCGTGGGGGGCGAGGGAGACCCGCTGCTGGCTGAAGGTTGGGTGGCGCCGGCGGTGCCCACTGCGGTGGCCGCGGAAGCGCCCGCTGCGCTGCCGGAAAAACCCGAGATGGAAGAGCCGAAGTTTCCAGAGCCTGAGCTCAGCGCAGCGCAACCCGGTGGCGGCGTGTTGTTGCTGGGCGACTCGATGATCGCCGGCAGCCTGGGCGCCACCCTCGAACGCACGTTGGCTCGAAGCTCAGGTCTTCGGGTGACGCGCGCAGCGCAGTTGGGCACGGGCCTCGCGCGGCCCGATGTCTACGATTGGATGAAGGTGGTGCCCGCTTTGCTGCAACGCGAGCGGCCCCGCTTCGTGGTGGTCTCGCTCGGCGCCAACGACGCGACCAACCTTCGTGAAGGTGATGAGCAGCTCGACTACGGCGAGCCGAGGTGGCGGCAGGTCTATGCCGCGCGGGTCGAGGCGATGATGCGCGCGCTCACGGGTGAGAACGCGCGGGTGCTCTGGCTCACGCTGCCCCCCATGAGGGACAAGCGGCTCACGGCCCGCGCTGCGTTCTTGAATCGGGTGTTCGCGCAGAGTGCGCGGAAGGTGCCGAGGGTCGAGTTCCTCGAGGTGGATTTGTTGATAGGAGATCCGCACCGGCAGTTCGCCACCTTCGTGCAGGCGCCTGACGGGAGGCTGCTGCGGTACCGGCTCGATGATGGCGTGCACCTCGCGCCCGCGGGGTCTCGCGCGGTGGCGGTGTGGGTACGCGATTGGGTTCGCGAGCGGGCTGCGAGGGAAAAGAAGTGAATCGGGTCAGGGTGAGGGAGCCCGAAAAGAAATGGTGCTCGTCGTGAGCAACCTCACTGACTGACGGTCAACGAGTACGGCCCTACGCCCGACAAGCAGGTATCGACGATCAAATAGTACGTGCCGGCCACGAGATTGCTCGCCGTGAGCGTTCCGGTAGAAAACGTGCAGTTGCCGCTGTCGTTCGGTGCGCACGCCACGTCTGACGTCGACGAGGTGCAGGTGCTGCGCAGGTACATGATGGGCCGGTAGGTCGGGCTCGCGCCGGTGCCGGTGATGGTCGCGGTGAAGGTGCCGGTCGTGGGGTGCTGAATAAGGTACACGCCGTCGGGCCCTGAGCCATTGCCGTTGCAGGTGTTGACGATGCCCGAGGTGTAGTCGGCGAGCAGCGAGCTGGTGCTGCCCGTCGTGGTCACCATACCGACCGAGGATATCAACGGCACCGTCGCGCCCGCGCATTGATCAGCCGCGCTGACCATCATGCCCCCCTGTGAAGCGTTCAGCGTGAACGCGCCACCCCCGCCGAAGCTGTCGACCACCAAGAAGTAGTTCCCCGCGGCGAGCGAGGCGGTGAACGTCGTCACCGAGCCCCCCGAGGTGGCCTGGCCGCACGACACGTCGGCCTGCGAGGTGCCACACCCCGAGGCCGAACGAATGTAGACGACCGGCCGCATCGTGCTGCTGCTGGGCGTGACGGTGACGGTCAAGGTTCCGCTGGCGACCTGGGTGAAGGCGTAGACCACGTCATTGCCGAGGCCATTCGTGCCGCAGGCGCCGTTCGCGGTGGTGTCGGGGAAGAAGACGCTCGTGTCGGCGCTGACCGAGGCGGATCCCGAGGTGAACGGGAGCGCGAGCGGGTTGCTGCAGGTCTCACCCTGCGCGGCCTGCGTGAGCGTGGTGCTCAGCGTGAACGAGCCGATCGTGTTGCCCTTGACCCACAACACGTAGCGGCCGGCCGGCAATGATCCGCGGCGCAGCGTCACGTCGGTGTTTGACGAAACCGCCGGCTGGCAGCTCTCCGTCGTCGCAGAGGTGCAATCACCCGACAGCGACTGGAGCACCAGCCGGCCCGTGAAGCCGCTCACCTGGCTCAAGGTCGCGGTGAAGTTCTGCGGCTGTGAAAGGGCGAACGTGTAGGCGCGATCCGGCCCCGAGGTGCTGCAGCTCGACGTCACCTGGTGCTCGTAGCCGTTGAGCGTGCCCATCACCGTCGAGGTGGTGCCGCTGAGCAGAATGTCCGTGGCGGTCTCGCACGTCTCTCCGGGGAGCATGCGCACCTGCAGGCTGTAGACGCTGCTGGCCTCGGCCCAGAGGTAGTACTGGCCGCCCTGCAGCAGCCGTTTGCCGGTGGTGGATGAGCACCACTGCTCGGACGTCGGCGCGTTGCAGGTGGTGCGCAGGTGGTAGGCGAGCAAGCCGCTCGAGGAGATCTCCACCCAGGTCGGCGTGTTCACCACGAAGCTGAAGATGCGCTCGCGCGAGTCGCCGCAGGAGCCCTGACCGTCGTTCATGTAGAGCGAGTTGTCGCCGCTGAAGGACGCCACACCCGTGCTGTCGAAGGACAACGGGGTGGGGCTGTTGCAGGTGTCGCCCGGCTGGTTCGTGCCGCCGCCGCCACCACCCGTGGTGCTGCCGCCGCCGCCACCCATGGTGCCGCCTCCACCGCCGCCGGTGCTGCTGCCGCCGCCGCCGGTGCTGCTGCCGCCGCCGCCGCCGGAGTTGTTCACGAAAATGCACGTACCGGACTGGCACACAGAGCCGGTGCACGCCTGACAGGACGAGCCGAGCACGCCACACGCGGTGGGCGCAAAGCCCGACTGGCATTCGCCGGCTGCGTCACAACAACCGCTGCACGTCTGGAAGTTGCACTGCTTGGGTGCGGGGGAGCCGCAACCCAGCCACATCGACGCGACCACCAGAAGAAACCCGAATCGGCTCATGGAGCGGTGACACCAGCAAGGCCCCTCGAGTGCAACGTTTCAATCGGCCGGTGGGGCCACCCGCAGGACGGCGTCGGTCGCGCCATCGAACCAGCGAGGCTCCACCGCGACGGTCACCAGCCAGCCCCCGCCCTTCGGAGTCACCACGGAGATCTTGCAGTCCGCGCGCGTTCGCGCCGACGCACTGGAAATCTCGCAGCGCCATGACGTGTTCGGTGCTTTTCCGCGCGCCAGGCCCTTCGCCCAGGCCTCGAAGTAGATGATCTCCGCCAGCACGGCGCCGCGGTTCACCGTGGCGCCGGTGGGCTGCTTGAGCATCGCCAGGCCCACGGAGGGCGCCGTGAGCGCGGCGTCGCCACCGCCTTCACGTGCGAGGGTGCCCAGCGGTTGTTTCGCTTTGATGCGTTGTGCGTCTTCGACCGCCCAGGTCACCACCCCGTTCGCCGCCGCGACCAGCTCGCCCATCTTCACGCGGCCGCGCGCCTGCAGCTCAGCGGTGAGCCACTCGGGGGTGTCTTCTTCCACGCTGATGACGCCCGCGTCGGGTGCTTCAGGTGCGTCGGCCTGACCTTCGTCGAGCGCTTCGGTCATCGCGATGACGGGTCCCGCGTCGATGATCAGCTCAGCTCCGGGCACGGAGGCGTCGACCCCGGCGGTGGGGGGCACGGAGGTCTCTGGAAGCGGGTCTCCACTGGGCCGCAACGCGAAGGTGGCCACCACGGCGAGGGCGAGCAGGGTGATGCCGGTGATGGTGAGGAGCAACGGCCGCCGGCTGGGCTGCGAAGTGCTCTCCCGACTGCTCTGGGGAGCAATGCTCTGCTCTGAGTTGGCTTCGCGCATGAAAGCCGCTTCGTCGAACAGGCTCTTCGTGACCTCGGCGCGGCTGACCTGCTCGGTCGGCTGCGTCTCCAACGCCTGGCGCAGGTTCTCTTCCTGAGTCAGAAATTTCCCCGCGGCATCAGGCAGCTCGCCTACGGGTTGAGTGAACTCCTCCGCGGGGGAAGGTGTGGGCAGGGCAAGCTCGAACGGAGCGTGTTCTTTCGTCTCGGGTTCGGCGGCTGCCGCGGCGGCGAGGGCCGCTTTCAACTCCAGCTCAGCGGTGGGAGGCGCCACGACGGGCGCGATGGTGGGGATCTCCGCGGTCGGCGCATCTTCGAGTTCGAGCTCGTAGAAGGAAGCCTCGGACTCCACGTAGAAGAAGCGATAGCGCTCGAGCACCGCGACGACGTCGGGCCGCGCCGGGTCGAGACCTTCGTCACTCGCAGAGGCGAGCACCACGTAGTCCACCGCCGGCACCACCAACGAGTCGCCCGTTCTCGAGTCGGTGATGTGGCCCACCCCTCCGGGCACCGGTTGCAGCGCGAAACCTTTCCGGAGCGTGAGGCGAATCATGTGCGAGCTGGCGCAGTGTACTCCCGGTCGGCCTGACACCGAGAATTCGCTTCGGGTGCGCAGGCGAGTATCGTGCGCGCTTCGGTGACGACGCTGGCGCTGAACCGCATCCTGCTGTGGGTCTTGATGGATCTCGAGCGCCGCGAGGCGAGCGCTTGCGTGGCCATCCAGGCGGGCAAGGCCCGTCGGCTGCTCCACATTCAGCGCGGTCAGTTGGTGGCGGCCGAGAGCAACCTCAAGACCGAACGCCTCGGAGACATGCTGGTGAGCGAAGGGCTGCTCGACCCCGTTCTTCTCGAACCGGTGGCAGCCGAAGCGGCGCGGCAGAAGACGCTGCTCGGGGAGCAATTGGTCACCGATGGGCTGCTGTCGCGAGAGGACCTCACGGCGGCGGTGGATCGGCAGGTCGTCTTTCGATTGGGTGGGGCGCTGTCCATGCGCGGCGCGGTGACGGTCGATGCGCCGGGTTCGGTTCCGATGTCGTTGCAGGTTCCGGTGACCGTGGCGGTGGCGACGGCGTTCCGGTCGTGGGTGCCGCTGGCGGCGATCGAGGCCGAGTTGATGGCCTCGGCTGAAGAGAATGAAAATCCGATGCCGGTCGATGAGAGCGCGGCGGCGTTCGGGTTGCTCGAGCTGGGGCCCGCTGAGCTGCGGCTCGCGAAGAGGTTGGCGAAGGGTGCGCGGCTCAATGACCTGCTCGAGAGCGGCGCGCCCAGAGAGCCGGTGCTGCGCCTGGTCGGTGCGTTGCGGGCTGTGGGGTTGTGGCGCTGACCGCGAGCCGTTCTAAGGGTGCAGCACGCCCCCTCCGATGAAGTCGCCGCGCCACTTCGCCCGCATCGCTTCTTTCACCTCGGCCAGCGGGTAGACGTTCGAGACGAAGGGCGTGAGCTCGCCCGATTCGACCCAGCGCCAGATGAGCTCGTGGCGGGGTGCACGCAGCGTGGGGTCATTGACCGCCGAGATGACGGTGGGGCAGCCGAGCACGTCGAGGCCCTTCATCAGGATTAAGTTGGTGGGCAGTTGGTTGGCGTTGGGCGCGCCCCGCTGACCCTTGCCCTTCGCCACGAAGGGCGTGGAGGCCCAGCCGACGACGAGAAAACGCGCTCCGAAGCGCACGCACTTGAGCGCTTCGATCGAGAGCTCACCGCCCACGCCGTCGTACACCACGTCGACGCCGTGCCCGAAGGTGAGCGCCTTGACCTCTTCGCGGAACGCGCCCCCGCTGGTGTTGATCACCTGGTCGGCGCCTTGCGACTTCACCACCGCGAGCTTCTCGTCACTTCGCCCCGCGGCGATGACCCGGGCGCCCAGCAACTTCGCCACGTGCACCGCGGCGAGCCCCGTCGCACCCGACGCACCGAGGATGAGCACCGTCTCGCCCGCCTTCAAGCGGCCGCGGGTCACCAGGCAGTGAATGGCCGTCTCGTAGCTGCCGAGCAGGCTGGCTGCTTGATCGAACGAGAGCGCCCCGGGAATGGGCTTGACCGCGAAGCCGGGCACCACCGCCCAGGTCGCAAAACCGCCGGCCGATTGGTAGTTGCCCAGCGAACGGGGGCCCGCGACGAAGCCGTCGACCAACACGCGCGCGCCTTCACGGACGTGCTTCACCTCGGAGCCCGCCCAGGCGATCTCCCCCGCGTACTCGAGCCCGGGCGTGTACGGCGGCTTTGGCAGGTGCTGGTACTGACCGCTCGACATGAGCAGATCGACCCAGCCGATCGCGGCGCTCTTCACGGCGACGATGACGTCGTGCGGTGTGAGCTGGGTGGGGTCAGGCGGCGCCATCGACTCGAGCGTGAGGTGCTGCTCGATCGCTTCCAGCGGCGTCTGACCCAATGCACTGATGAGGGCGCGTGAGCCGGGGCTCTTCATCGACGGGTGCATGGTTCGCATTGTCACAAGTTTCGGAAATTGAGTGCGGGTGGCGTTGGAAACCTGGGTTCATCGAAATAGCGAATGGACCCCGCTCATCCCGAGCGGAGTCGAGGGATTACTTTTCTCTCGCACTGCAAGTGCCCCCTCGACTGGGCTCGGAGAGACCGGTGGTGGAAACCAATCGTTTACAGGTCGAGCTTCCACACGCGCACGGCGGCATCGACCGGCGAAGTGCCGTAGCTGACGCGGGGCCGGCTGAGCAGCGACCGCGGCATCGTCTCGCCTTCTTCCGGTGCACGTGCGCGTTCCGCGACCGTCGCCAGCGCGCTGAAGAAAAAGTCGATGGTGTCGGGCAGCTCGTCGGCCGCAGGTCCATTCAGCAGCAGGTCGGGCAGTGAGAGCTGCTGCATTCCGAAGCTGAGCACGCTGGTGCGACCGCCGGGTTCGGGCGTGAGGCTGACGCCGAGCCACAAGGGCAGGGGCAGCGGTGCGTCCTTCGCGACCTGTGTAAAGAAGTCGGGTGCGTGCGTGACCGGCGCGGCGGCCCAGTGCACGCCCAGACCGCTGGCGGCCTTCGTGACGGCGGCCACCACGCGGGTGAACAAAGAGAGCTGCTCGAGCTTCGTGGCGGCGCGCGTCGCTCCCGAGAGGCGGTTCATCAGGCCCGAAGGCTTCGTCTGCATCGTGCCCTCGAGGGTGAGCGCGAGGTGCGAGGTGTGTTTACCCAGGCGCCAGCGGCCGTTGACCGCGGAGAGACTCAAGAAGGCCGAGGTGTCTGCTTCTGCGTTGGGCACCGGGCCGGCGACGGCGGTCACGCGTACGGTCGCGCCGTTCACTCCGAGCGTGAGCGCGGTGGCTGATTCTTTCCAGTCGAGCTCGAGGTCGAGCTCGACTGCGGCGGTCTTCAGGGCTGCGCGCGTGGGAAGAGAAGGCGTGGTGGTGAGCACCGAGACCTGCGACATGCGGTGACCCTACCGTCGTCAGGCCCCCACCCCAACTCTCGGCCGAAAGGGAAAGGGAGAGAGTTGCCCAGGGCGATGCCGGGCCTAGAGTCGCGCGCATGCCGCGGTACCGCGAAGAAGAGGGCCAGCCCTGTGTCGACGTGCGGGTGCCGGCGATCGAGCACCTCTTCGACAAGCGAGACCCCGCTCCGTTTCGCGATCGAGATCTCGACCCCGGGCTGCGCGAGTACCTCTACGAGTCGGCCGAAGACCTGCTTTCCCGCGGGCCGCCCCGGCTGGTCTTCTGGTTGGAAAAGCCTTGCGAACGCGACGCGCTGGAAGTGCCCGTGCGCGAACACTTCACCTACGAGCTCGAGCGCCTGACGCGCGGCCGCCATCGAGACGTTCGGCTGGGCTTCGTCACGCTGCTCATCGCGTTCGGCCTGATTGCTCTCTTCATCGGCGTGGCCCAGGTGGTGGCCCTCGAGCTGCCCAACGCGTTCGGCGCCGCGCTCAAAGAGGCGCTGACCATCTCGGGCTGGGTGCTGTTGTGGCGACCGGTCGAGGTGCTCATCTATGACGGCTTGCCCTGGCGCCACCGTCGCAAGGTGCTGCAGAACCTGCTGGCGGCCCCGGTCTTCGTGCGCGCGCACGCCTAGCGACAACTGCCCGTTCCGTGGGCCCGAGGGCTACAGCGACTCCCGCTCGACTGAGTGCCGGGCTCAGGGCACGCCCGATGCTTCATGAAGCCTTCAGGAGACCGCACGGGGTTCACCCGGGCATCCGCTCCCCAACCACCAGTCCGCGGCCGAGGGGTCACGGAAAAAGGAGTCATCATGAAAACGGTTCAGGGTCTTGTCGTGATCGGCGCGCTCGCCATGTCGGGTTGCGCCTTCATGAAGCCGGCGTCGAACAGCAACAGCTCGCAGGCGCTCAAAGCCAGCGGTGATGTGCCGGCAGGTGAAGGCACGGTGATGGCGCGCGAGGGCAGTAACGGGAACACCGCCCTGACCGTTCGGGTCAAGCACCTCGCGCCTGCTTCACGCATCGAGCAAGACGCGCAGGTGTACGTGGTGTGGGTCGAGCCGCCCAACGCGCCGCCCCAGAACGTCGGGGTCTTGTCGGTGAACAGGAACCTCGACGGCACGCTGAGCACCATCACGCCTCACAAGAAGTTCCGCGTGTTGATCACCCCTGAGCAGAACGGCCAGGTCGACAAGCCGCAGGGCAGCGAGGTGTTCACCTCTGACGTCGAACGAATGGATTGACCGCAGCGCACCACCACACCGGTGAGGTTGTCGTGACTGCCGGCGGAGCTCGCGAGCCGGGGTCTATCTGCGCTTCTTCGCGGGGGGCTTGCTCGTCTTGCGCTTCGGGCGAGGCAGGTGACGCAGGCCCATCCACCCCAGCGCCGAGACGTGCCACGCCACCTGCGCGACGGGGAAACGTCGGCCTTCCGCGGCCCACCACTGACCGACCTGCGTCACCATGCCCACCAGCGCGTTGGCGTAGATGGGCGAAGTGCCGGGGTCGTAGCCTGCGCGCACGAACTCGCGGCGGAAGAGATCGTCGACGCGTTCGGCGAGATCGTCGATCACCCGCGTCAGGCCCCGCCGCCCGTGCGTGCTGGGTGAGTCGCGCGTCAACACCGCGAAGCCGGCGGGTTGTTCCTGGGTGTACGTCATGAACGCCAGCACCGCACCTTCGTAGCGTTCGCGCGGCGTGCCCCGTGAAATCGCCATCGACACCCGGCTCACCAGCAGGTCCATCTCGCGATCCACGATGGCGGCGTAGAGGCCCTCTTTCGCGCCGAAGTGTTCGTAGACGATGGGCTTGCTGACACCTGCCCGCTGAGCGATTTCTTCGATGGGCGCTTCGTAGCCCTGGGCGGCGAACACCTCGCGGCCGACCTCCATCAGTTGGGCCCTGCGGTCTGAGGCGGTCAGGCGCTGCTTTCGCTTCACGTCGTTCTCTTTCGCTGCTACCCGCGAGTAACCTACTCGTGAGTAACCCATGAATCACCCTGACTATCGACACATCGCCCAGTCGATCCGCAACACCACCGAGTGGGATGACGAGGTTCCCCTCGCGTTTCCCGAAGAGGGCGCCGACGTCTTCAACCTCTCCTTCCGCTCACGTCAGGCCGCGCACCTGCTGGGTCAGCCGACGTATCGCTGCGAGTTTCACGAGAAGGACTTTGCAGGCGAGCCCGCGTCCGATGGCACCGCCGATTGTGGACTCAAGGACAACCTCGAGTTCCGCTACCCGTTGCTGCGAAGTCATGGTGAGCAAGCCCGCTCACGGCACCTGATCATCCTGCTGCATGGCCTCAACGAGCGGAGCTACTCGAAGTACGTGCCGTGGGCGTACCAGTTGTGGCGGCAGACGGGCGCGGCGGTGGCGCTCTTCCCGCTGTCGTTTCATGTCAACCGCGTAGAGCCGAACTGGGGCCGGGAGTTGAAGCAGCACCTGGCGCGCCGGCAGGAAGTGCCGCGCAACGAGAACGTGCACGCGTTCAACTGCGTGCTCAGCGAGCGGCTCGACACGCACCCCGAGCGCTTTTTCTGGGGCGGGCTGCAGTCGTACGGCGACGTGACCGACCTGGTTCGGCAGATTCGCGCGGGCGAACACCCGTACGTGGATCCCGCGGCGCAGATCGATCTGCTGGGCTACTCCGCGGGCGGCTACCTCTCGCTGGGTTTGATGCTGGGCGATGAAGACGGGTTGTTCAAAGACAGCCGCTGCGTGTTGTTCGCTTCGGGGGCGGTGCTGCGCAGCACGCACCTCTCGACGCGGCTGATCATGGACATGGCGTGTGAGATTTCGCTGATGAAGCTCTACGTGCGCTTCACCCAGCGGCTCGCCACGCCCCGCCTGGCCCATTGGCTGGAAGAGCATGAAGAAGGGCGCTGGTTCCGCGCGTTGTTCGGGGAAGAGTCGGAGCGTGCACGCCTCGAGGCGCGCCTGAAGGAGATTTCGCCGCGGCTGGTGGCGATCGCGAACTCGAACGACGACGTCATTCCGGCGGGCGCGGTGCTCAACACCCTGCAGGGCCTGCATCGCGATACCGGCGTGCGCGTCGAGACCATCGCGCTGGGTGTGCACGAACACCCGTTCGTGTGCCCGGACTACAAGCAGAAAGACCGGCGGTTCATCACCGAGTTCCTCGACGTGCCCGTGATGGGTGCGGGCTTCGAGAAGTTCATCGGGATCGCGGCCGAACTGTTCACGAAATAGCCAAATAAACGAACTCCCTCGCCCCGAGGGGGAGAGGGCCGCGCGCATGGTGGAAAGCCTTCGTCGCCTATCGCGAGGCAGGCCTGATCGCGACGCGCAACGCCTCAATGACCTTCGACACTACGTACTTCACGGCCAGGCAGCGCTGACGTCAGCAGGGCCCCCAATCGCCGCCCGTATTGAGCCGCAGTCTCATCAGCGCAGCGCGCAGCCCCGTCGACGCCTGACGCACGCGCACATCGCGCAGCAGATGGCCCGACTCTCCGCGGACCTCGACCTCGAAGCTCATCGGCATGAACTGCATGAACGGTCTGATCACCAGCACATGCCTGACGTGCGCGAGGTCGATCACCTGGCCCTCCAGGATCAACCGCCTTCGAGTGAGCACCACGTCGCTACGGCCGAACTTCTGCGCGGCAAAGTACAGCAGCCCCAGCACGATGAGCGGGCCCACCACCATCGAGCGCAAGCCGAACACGAGCATTCCCATGCACCAGAGCGCGAAGAGCGGCCCACGGAACAGAAACGCGGTGGTGAGGCAGTGGTGCTCATACAGAATCGGCTCAGCTTGAAGCCACTTCGCGCCCGCCGCGAGATCGATTACCGGAACGCCGAGCAGCCGCAGCCGGCTGGTCACCAACCGCTCCACCTGGCGTCGCAGCGAAAGCTGCAGTGAGAGCAGCCCCTCGAGCGCGTCATCGCCGTGACCGCTGAGCGCCTCATCACCGCGTTCGAGCAGCGCAACCGCGGGCCCGAACTCGCGGCGCTGGGCGGCTTTGACGGCGAGTGACCACTCCAAGAGCGACCGCTCGAGCGCTTCCACGCGGCCTTCGAGACGAATTCTCAGCGACGGGTCGACCATACCCTCCGCGAAGCAGCCGACATGCCGCGCCCAAGTGGCTTGAAAGAGACAGGGCGGCGACGCCTCGCGTGATTCACCTGATGGCCGACACGATTTGAGTCGGGGGCTCAGATCGATCTCCCCGTGCATCCGTTGAAGGGCACCGTGCTCTCGACCCTGCTCATCCTCACCCTCTGCGCAACGCCCGCCCCCAGCCCGCGCACCCTCACCATGGTGGGTGACGCCAGGCTGACCTTCCGCCCCAATCAGGCGCTCGCCAGCTTCATGCTGACCACCACGCACCGCGACCTGGCCGGCGTGAGGAAGCTCAGCGACGACAAACTGGCCAGGCTGCTGCGCGCCTGCCGCGACGCGGGGGTCGAGCAGCGCAACATCGTCATCAACGAAGCTGGCATCTCACCCGAGTACCGGGGCAACGAGGTGGTCGGCCAGGTCCTCAATCGTTCGGTGCAGCTCACCATCACCGACATGGCGAAGCTCGACGACGCGCTGACCGCCGCGGTGCGCGCGGGGGGAACCCAGACGGGCCCGGTCTACCTGCAGCACACCGAGCACCAGGTCTACGAAACGAAGGTGCGTGTGCTGGCGGCCGCTTCAGCGCGTGAGCGTGCGAAGGGCGTCATCGAAGCGCTCGGAGCCAGGCTGGGTTTACCCAGCAGCGTGCACGACCTCACACCCGTTGTTGAGAACGTGCCCGCCGGGAGTTTCAACGTCCCCGCTGAAGGCCCGGTCGTCACCTCATTCGCCAACCGCGAGCTGACGGTGACCTCGCAGATGACCGTCGTCTTCGACGTCGAGGCGCCGTGATGGCATCGGGTCTTTCCCGACCCCTGTCGCAGAAAAAGCGAAGACGCCGCGCGTCGGGGGAGCACGCAGCGCCTTCGGGGCATCCGCTCAGCTACGAACGACAGCCGCAAGAGGCTGAGTACGAAGCACGCCAATTTTGCGCATGAGAATCGTCGACGCTCAGCGCGACCAGCGATTCGAGTCGGCCACGAGGCGGATGGTGGAAAGCCGGCCCGCGAGCTCGTCTGGATCCTTCGCGGGCAGGAAGCGCGACTCGGCGCCTTCACGCGGCACCTCGAGGAACGTCGACGGGAGGAAGGCGGTGAGCTCTCCCACCAGGCGCTCGAACTGCACGGCCGTGGCGCCGTCGACCTTCTTTTCCACCAAGTAGAACGGGAGCGGGAAGTCGCGATCGATCGCCGCCGCGTCCATCACAAAGGTGTTCGTGTTGAAGACGGGAATGGAGTCTTGATCGAAGTCCGCCGGGAAGCGGAAGCCCTCGATGATTTGCGGCGTACCGTTCAGGCGCGCGGGCGCTCCGCCCTTGTCGCCCTTTGCCTTGCGCACCACCTCGGCCGAGAGCGCCACACCACGTTCGAGGTGAGCGCCGATGACCGCCGGGTCGAGCGTCGCGCCGAGGTTGTCCACGTTCGACATCATCAACAACGTGCCGCCCGCCGCGCGGAACTTGCCGAGCAGGCCGCTCTTCCTCAGCGCGAAGGTCAAATCGCCGTGGCCCGTGGCGTACGGCGAGACGTCACCATCTGCTTCTTTGAACAGCTCGCCTTGCGGTGTCAGGCGCACCGAGACGAACTGCGAGAACACTTCGAGGTTCTTCGCGCCGAGCTCCTCGACGTGCTGGAGCAGCCGCTCGTGCGTGGCGAAGCTGCTCATCACGTAGACCGGCACGTCGGGCCCCGCGTGGCGCACGTCTTCGAGCTTGAGCTCGAGGAAGGTGCGGTCTTCGAGCACCGGCACCACGGCCTTCACCACGCCACCGAACCGCGTGGCCATGCCGCCCGCGAGAATCACCACGCCTACCTTCTTCGCGGCGATGGCGTCTTTGCCGAGCTTGACCAGGCGGCGGTGCGCCTCGCTGCCGGGCTCGGGGAGCGCGCGCACGTCTTCAGGCGCTGGCGCCGTGAGCTTGCCTGTGACCGCGTTGCTGGTGGCGGCGTGGGCGAGGCGGGTGATGAAGGTGTCGAGTTGGGTGTTGTCGAAGCCCCAGGGGGCAAGACGGGTGGCGAGCGCAGAGTCGATCTTCATGGGAGCGCAGAATGTAGTGAGGCGCCGCGCGAGTTCCCAACCCGGAAGATGGGGGGGCTACGGGTTCCTCCCGAGAGGGTTGGCGGAAATAGGAATCGGGTTCCATCACCGGTCTCCCCGAGCGCAGTCGAGGGGGCACTTGCCGCTCGAAGGCGAGGTAATCCCTCGACTCCGCT
>JAYVFP010000322.1:0-24998 GCA_043773025.1 Archangium sp. | reverse complement strand
TAGGTGCCGCCCTTCACCGTGGCGTCGTTGCAGACGATCACGCACTCGCGGCCTGAGACGCGGCCGATGCCGGTGATCACCCCGGCGCCCGGCGCTGCATCGTCATACATGCCGAGGGCCGCCAGCTGGCTGAACTCGAGGAACGGCGTTCCCGGGTCGAGCAGCTGGTTGACTCGCTCACGAGGGAGCAACTTGCCGCGCGAAGTGTGCTTCTTGCGCGCGTCTTCACCGCCGCCTTCGGCAATCTTCGCCACCTTCACCTTCAGGTCGTCGACGATCGCCTGCATCGCCGTCGCGTTCGCCTGGAAGTCGGCACTGCGGACATTCAATTGACTATCGATTGTCGCCATATCGCGGCGCGGTCATACCGGAGGCGCGCGGCGGGGGCATGACCGATTTCTAAACAGCGGCTTCCTGGCCGCGCGCGGTCGGGGGGCCTCGTCACCCTGTAGGTGCCTCGACTCCGCTCGGCACGAACGGAACCTTGCCGAAATCCGTTCAGCCCGAGAGGGTTGGCGGAAATAGAAATGACTCCAATCACCGGTCTCCCCGAGCGCAGTCGAGGGGGCACTTGCCGCACGAAGCCGAGGTACTCCCTCGACTCCGCTCGGGATGAACGGTGAGCGCTCCTTATTTCGAAAGAAACCTGCGATCGAAGTCGAGGGCCGTTCAACGTCGATTGCGACCGTTCAACCCCGGGCCGCTCGATTGCACCGGGAACCGCGCCATGACTCCCTCCATGACGCTGCCTGCACAGGTTTCGTTTTCAGATCGTCTTCGCCCCCACCGCAGTCAGCTCATGCTGGGTCTGGGCCTGGGTCTTTCGACCGAGCTGCTCATCGATGGCGCTGACTTCGGCCTGGGCCACGCGATCTTCGGTGTGCTCGTCGCGGGCTTCATCGTGTTGAGCGCAGGCAAAGAAGCGTGGCAATCGGCCGGTGGCCATCGGTGGTTGCTGCTCGCCGCCGTGCTGCTCCTCGGCTCGACCATGCTGCACGACGCCGGCTGGCTCGCGGTGATGAGCACGATCTCGTCGGGCCTGCTCTTTGCGCTCGCCGTTCAAGGGTGGAACGGGGAACGCAGACTTTCCACGCTGCGCACCGGCCAGCTCTTCGGCGCACCCTTCAAGACCGCCGGACAAGCACTCTTCGCCGGTGCCGTGGTGAGCAGCCGTCAGTTGGAGGACACCAACGTCATCGGCACGGTCAACAAGTACGGGCCTGGCCTGCTGCGTTTGATGCTCATCGTGTTGCCTCCGGTGGGCGTGCTCACCTTGCTGCTCTCTTCGGGTGACGCCCTCTTCCGCGCGCGCCTCGAGGGTATCGAGCGTTTAATCTTCGGCATTCCGCTCAGCGGCATCGTGCGCGGCACCTTCGTCACGCTCATCTCGGGAATGTTTCTCACCGGCGTGCTCGCGCTGGCCTCGCGCCGCAAAGACGACGTCACGCTGAGCGCGCCCGGCCGGCCGCTGCGGGCCTTCGAGAGCTTCACGCTGCTGGGCACCCTCACCTCGCTGTTGTTCTTCTACGGGCTCACCTCCACCCCGTGCGCGCTCGCGCCTGCGGCCTGCACGTTGCCCGAAGGCGTGACCTACGCCGACGCCGCGCACGAAGGTTTCTTTCAGTTGCTCTTCGCCGCGATCGGCATCCTGCTGCTGTTGATGGCGTTACCTGCACGCACGCAGTTGGAGTCGAAGAAGGCGCAACTGACCTTCACCGTGCTGTCCACCGCGCTCGTGCTCGCCACCATGCCGATGATGATCTCCGGAGCGACTCGGCTGTGGCGCTACGAATCGATCTACGGACTGACCGTGCTGCGGCTGCTGGCCTACGCGGGGCTGCTGCTCGTCGGAGCGGTGCTCGCCTGGCGCGCGCTCACGTTGTGGACACGGCATGACGCGTTCGTGGGCGGTGCGATCGGCCTGTTCACCACCACCCTGCTGGGGCTGGCCGTGCTCTCGCCCGACAAGTACATCGCGGAGCGCAACGTAAAGCGCCCGAACGTCGACGCCTGGTACCTCACCACCCTGTCATCGGACGCGTCGCCCGCGTTGATCGCGTTGCAGCCGCGCACCACCCTGCAGAACGACGCCCTGCGCTCCCGAGCCGAACAGCTGGGCACCTCAGAGTCGATCCTGACCTGGAACCTCGGCCGCTCGCGGGCCCGGAAGGCCCTACAAGCGCACTTTTCCGACCCAAGCCCCTGAGAACAGCCGGGATTGTGGGGCGACGAATCGAGTGGCGGAAACCTCGGGGGAGCGCCATTCGTATGTTCCGCATGACCAGATGGCACCTCGCAATCGGCTTCCTCACCGCAGTCCTCGCCTTTGCGTTTACGGCCTGGGCACAAACGCCACCGAAGTCCAAGGAGAGCAACCCCGTGAAGTCCCAGAAACCCCCGGCAGATGAGCTCAAGAAGAAGCTCTCGGCGGAGCAGTTCCACGTCACTCAGGAGTGCGGCACCGAGCCCCCTTTCAAGAACGCGTACTGGAACAACCACGATGACGGCATCTATGTCGACGTCGTCTCGGGCGAGCCGCTGTTCTCGTCGAAGGACAAGTTCGACTCAGGCACCGGTTGGCCGAGCTTCACCAAGCCCATCGAGGCCAACGTCGCCGAGAAGAAAGACGTCACCTTCGGCATGACGCGTATCGAGGTGCGCTCGAAGACCGGCGATTCACACCTGGGTCACCTGTTCGACGACGGCCCCAGCGACAAGGGCGGCCTGCGGTACTGCATCAACTCGGCGTCCTTGCGCTTCGTGCCTGCAGCGCGATTGGAAGCAGAAGGCTTCGGCAAGTTCGTCTCGCTCTTCCCGCTCGCCAAGCAGGAAGGCGTGGCCAACGTGGCCGCCGGTGAAGAGACGGTCTACCTGGCCGGTGGCTGCTTCTGGGGCATGGAGGATCTCATCCGGAAGATCCCGGGCGTCACCGCCACCGAGTCTGGCTACACGGGCGGCTGGCTCAAGAACCCGAAGTACGACGACACCCACGACAGCAAGTCGGGCCACGCTGAATCGGTGAAGGTCGTCTACGATCCGAAGAAGCTGAAGTTCGAAGACCTGCTCGAGAAGTGGTTCTTCAAGATGCACGATCCCACCACGCTCAATCGACAGGGCAACGACGTCGGCACGCAGTACCGCTCGGCGATCTTCTTCACCAACCCCGGGCAGAAGACCGCGGCGGAAGCGGTGAAAGCGCGGGTGGAGAAGTCGGGCAGTTGGAACAAGCCGGTGGTCACCGAGATCGTCGCGGCCACCCAGTGGTACCCCGCTGAGGACTACCACCAAGACTATTTGCAGAAGCACCCCAGCGGGTACACCTGTCACTTCATGCGGCCGTGACTTCAGAGTGTCGTGAACGTCGGACCCACTCGGCGACTCGCATCAGCGCGAGAGAGAGATAGTCGACCTTCGTGCCCTCCGGCGCATGGTTCACGAGAACCATCGTGCTGGAGGCTACATCGTCGCGGAGAGCGAGCGCGTGTGCTTTGGCTCGGGAGCCGATCGCCGTCGAGCTCTCGTCATGGACTACGAACGAACACCTTCGGCCCAGGACTTTGGACCACGCTCCTGAATGGCGCGACGGAGCCATCGCCTGAACTCTGGCCGCGAGCGCGGCGATCCTTCAGACTCATGCACTTCCCCTCCGCGAGGCCGCGTTGCCATGAGTTCAAAGTTGTCGAGCCGCCCGCAGGTAGTGGATCCGACGCAATTGGTCCGCATTGAAGCCGTTCATCGCGGGTTCCTCTTCCAGCACCTTTACGCTGCTCGTTGTCTCCTTCTCATGCCCGGCACTGACGTGGTCTCGGTGGTCGTAGAGAGCGACGAGGACGTCGAGGTCGTTCGTCCGTGGCGCCGAACATACGTGCAGGTCAAGTCGCGCTCCGACACTCTCGCGAACGGCGATGTTCAGGACGCGCTGGATCGCTTCGCGAGCTACCGGCAGATGCACAAGAACGGAGAACGTCCCGGGGCGTGCGAGTTCGTGATCGCTACCAATGCCCCACTGGCGCCCTCACTCGCGGCCAGAGTGACCTCTGGGGGTTGGCCCTCCGATGTTCGCGTCGACTTTCCAGGTGGCGCTGCGACTTCCGACGTTGTCGTCACTCTGCCCCTCGCGGGCGTTCCAGCAACGGTGAAGGCCTGCTGCGAGTTGGCGGAGCGATTGCCATTTGGCTCCCTCGCCCCCGAGACCCTGGTCTGGAAGTTGGCCGGCGCAGTGATGGCTGCGTCGAGTGGCGCCTTGCCTCGGCGAGACCATGCGTTTCACTCAAGCGAACTCACCCAGCTCTTTGAGCTGCTGCTGCTGCAACTACAAGATTTCCCAGCCCCGCCCGCTCTGTATCGACCGCAGGAAGATGAGCCACCACTTCACACAGGCGCTTTGGTTCGATTGGTCACTGGATTCTCCGGCGCAGGGAAGACCTCATGGGCATCGCAAGCCGCCCTGCACAGTCAACTTCGCACGGTGTACTTCGACCTGCGCGACGTACCTGGGCCCGGGATCGCTAACGGCCTTGCGAGGGAGCTTGCAGCGCGTCTCTACGGTTCCCAAGGTGGTCTCGGCAGCGTCTTGCTCCCTGGCGCCTCGGGTCTCGAGCTGCTGCACAGCATCGGTGTCCGAGTGCTTGGAAGCGCTGAGGGCGCGACGATCGTTCTCGATAACGCGCACAGTCCGCCTCCCTCAGATGTCGCCGCAGTGATCAGGGCAGCGGGGCTGCCGTTCGTTCTCCTGGCTCATCCAGGCCCCGCCGCACAGGAGATTGCGGCGCGGCTTGGCGTCACCAGCGAGTCACTCAGAGGTTGGTCACGGGACACAGTTGCGGAAGCCGCGGTGGCCGCTGGTTGCCGCGCGGATGCAGGAGCGTGTGATGCGTTGTTGGCGCTCACCGGCGGCCTTCCCCTCTACCTTCAGAACGCCTTCCTTCTCGCGGCGTCCGAGAACGGCGGTGACGTGGGGCGATTCAGCGCGTCTCTTGTCGCACTTTCCCACTCCGCAGAGACTGCTCAGGAACTCATACTGACGCGGGTTGTTCAGGCGCTCCCCGCTGCGACCCGTCGCGCCGTCGCTGTTCTCAGCCTCTGCGAGGTGCCGCTGAAGCGATCTGAATTGTCCGAAGCGCTCGCGGCCTATTTGAAGGTCCCGGACGCCGTGGTTGTCGCGCACTTCCGTGCACTGAGGTCGGCGGGACTTCTCGAGCAATTCGGCTCAGATCGAATCAAGATTCACGACGCAATCCGGCTCGTTGGGCGCGGACAGTTCGCTGCGCTTAGCCTGGAGCTCCTGCCGGCTCAGCTGTGCATCAGGAATCTGCTCCAGCGGTCAGTCAAGTCCGACTGGGACCACGCCAAGGTCAAGGCCTTCATCCGAATGCTCGCGGAGACAGGCGAGGTCAAGACCCTGGTGGAGCTCGGTGGCGACGAACTATTCCATGAGCTGGGCCTGTGGCCGGAAATTGAACACCGGCTGAAGGTGGCGGTCGCGTCGAGCGATGTCGATCCGGAGACACGGTTCTGGGCGCTCGACGGTCTTGTCTTCAACCTGATTCGTGTTGGAGCCGCCGAAGTGCGGCCTCGCATCGACGAAATGAGGTCGCTCGTTGCTTCGCACTCTCTGGGGCCAAGTGAGCGCCTCGCGCTTGGAATGAAAGAGATGACCGTCTTCGCGCGCGAGGGTCGGAAGGAAGACCTCCTTCGCCTGATGTCATCGACTGCTTCCGCGCTGCAGCCGAACCAATCGCACCAGCGCATCTTCCGATACAACGCGGCGGCCGCTCTGTACTTGGTGGGCGACGTCGAACGTGCCGCTAAGGAAGCACTCGCAATCGCAGACGAGTACTTCGATGTCCTCGGGACCTCACCCGGAGAAGTTCTCGGCCGGAACTCCCCGGAGCTTCGCGCTTCACTGAAGGACTCCGAGGATCTCAAGGACGACTGCAAGCACCTGGCCGACTGCTTGGACCTCTTCGCGCGGGCGGCAAACGCATCAGGGCGCGACTCGGGCTTCGCGCGTATTCATGCGATGAAGTTCTACAATATCGCGCACTCCCCCGAGTCGATGCTTCGAGTGGGGCAAGATCTGGCGGACGAGTTCATTGGGCGCCGCGACTTCAAGGGAGCTCGGCACATCATCGAGGAGCACGTTCTGTCCGTCCTGTCGCAGCTCAAACTGGCCGCGCACCTGTTGCCTGTGCGCGCCCAATACTCGGTGGTGCTGGCCTACTGCGGCGAGTTTGATGCCGCCGAGGCAGAGATGGCACGCCTGCGACCGTATGAGGTGGCACTGCCAGAGAGACTGAGAACCGAAATCGAAGGCCAGCGTCAGCTCATCGCCGACCTTCGCCGTCACGGCCCGCCTCCGCAGTGGTTCGATTCGGACGCGGGATCGCGGCGGCTCCCTGGTTCAGGTGCGAGCGGGGGTGACGTTCCTAAGGCCGGTAGAAATGATCCCTGTCGCTGTGGCTCGGGCAGAAAGTACAGCAAGTGCCACGGGGCCGCTGCCGGCTGACGCAGCTACGTCGAACGGGCGTGCTTCGCCGCGAGAGCAGTCGGTCGCAGCGCGGTTCTGCGGACGCTCTCCGGGCTCCGGGCCCGCAGGCATTCTCATCAGTTCCTGAGGGCATTTCGCCGTCGTCCTTCATCCTTCGATGTTTCCCCGGTAGCCTCTGCGTCGAGCCATGACCGATCGCCCCTATCTTCAGTTCGGCGTCGAGGAACTCGAGAGGCTGTTCGAGGCTGCGCAGAACGATCCGGTGCTGCTCGGGGCGCTCCGACGTGAGTTGGATCACCGGACGGTGCCGAAAGCGCGTGCGCTCACTGCGCAGGTCGACGAGGCCCTCCTCAAGGTGGGCAGGTCGAAGCCCCAGGCCCCGGTTCAGAAGAGCGACCAGCAGCTGACGGTCGGCTGCTCGCAGTGCGGCAGGGCTAACCTTGTTTCTGTTGGTGTTAGCGCCCGGCACTTCTCGTGCTCGGGCTGTCTCAGGCCGTTCGTCGTCGAGGTCGAGACCGGCATCATGAAAGTGACCTTCCCAGTGGTGCCCTCAACCTCGGGCAACCGTCTCTGGGTCGGACTGGTCCTCGCCGCAGTATTGCTGGCGGGGCTCTATTTTTTACTCAGTGCGAAAGCATGACGGAGTCGATGGGGGCGCGCGTGAGTGCTGAGTCGGGGTCAGGCGGAGTGGGCGATGAGGTTCGTGGGCGAGTCCGGAGGCTGTTCGAGTTTCTGAAGCGGTTCGACGAGCGTCGAACGCCCATCCGCCGGAATGTGGAAGACGCCTCGTGGAAGCTGTCCTTTGCCGAGCTGCCAGCGCACCCAACGATCAGTTCCATGTGGGGCGCTACAGTCGCGAACGCCGACGAAGCAGACCGTCCAGTTCTCTCGATTCAGCGGGCCGTCGTAAGTGAATGTCCAAACCCTCCCAGTGTGCTGGAGGGCTGGCTCGTCGATGGCTGGCGGGACGTTGAAGCGGTGCCTGACTACCACGCCCAGCGAACGCAGCAGGACGGCCGAGCTGAGCGATTCGACGCCGACCGGAAGCGCGCAGAGGCGCTCAACGAGTGGCTGAAGCGTCGCAAACAGTGGGCCGCGGCCGAGATCCCGGCGCGTCAGAGCTTGGGGCTTTTCAACCGGTGCATGGCGCTGTGGGCCCAACTTCAGCGCGAGGGTGAAGCACTGCGAGTGCTCGTTGGTGATGGTCATCTCGTTTGGCTGAGACCTGATGACCCTCGTGGAGCTGTTCGACACCCACTCGTGCTTCTCGAACTCGAACTGCAGTTCGACGAGAAGAAGAGCGAGCTGAGCTTCGTGGAGGTGTCGTCGGCAACATTCCTGTACTCGGAGCTGCTGTCGACCTTCGAGGACCTGGACGGGAATCGGCGTCAGATCTGTCGAAGCCTTGTCGAGCAGGCTTCGGACCAGGGCACCTGCCACCCTCTCGGAGGGCGGGAAACCGAGGAGGTACTTGTTCAGCTAGGGCGCCTGCTCGGAGCCGCCGATGGTCTTGCGCCTCTCGGGAAGGAACTTCAGCCCGACGCCACGCCAAGAGTGCAGCGCAATCCCGTCATCTTCGTCGTGCCACGCCAATCGGGTGTTCGCGGCGCGTGCGAGGCGTTGCTGAGCCGACTGGACGGGCTTGAATCGCTCCCCGTCGGTCTTGAGCTGGCCGTCGGGGCCGCTCCGAGCCAGCAGATTCTAGGCGGCGCAGATGATCCGTCAGACGTCGGCGAGGACGTCGAGCTCTTCTTCACGAAGCCGGCGAACGAGGCCCAGGAGCGAATCGCTCAGCGTCTGGAACGGAAGGGAGCAGTCCTCGTCCAGGGACCACCCGGAACCGGCAAGACGCACACCATCGCCAACCTGATCGGCCACCTCCTCGCGCAGGGGAAGAGCGTTCTCATCACTGCGCAGACTTCGAAAGCGCTGCGCGTTCTGCGCGAGAAGGTGGTCGACGAACTGAAGCCACTTTGCGTGAGCGTCCTCGACAGTGACCTCGAGAGCCGCAGCGAGCTCGAACACGCGGTCAATGGGATCGTGACGAAACTCACGTCCGACAAAGCAGTCTTCGACTCTATGGCGAGAGCGCTGCGAGATGAGCGCCGGAGTTTGAAGAAGCGGATCGGCGAGAAAACGCGGGAGCTGAAGACCGCGCTGACAGCCGAGATCGAGGACGTCGTGGTGTCGGGGAAGGGAACTCATCCCAGCGAGGCTGCGCGCACCATCGCTCGCGGTCTCGAGGCGAACGACTGGTTGCCTGGTGAAGTGGTTCCAGGCGCGCCGCTCTCTCTGTCGAGCGCTGATCTCTCTGCTCTCTACGGTCTGAACGCAGAGCTGCGCCGCGAAGACGAGCTGCTCGTTCTCGCTGGCATTCCGAAGGTCGCGGACCTGATACTGCCAACCGACTTTCGCGCCGTAGCAGTGCAGCTGACTGCGCCGCTTCCACCTGCGACGGACTGGCGATTCCCGGCAGCTGCCTCGCTTGACTCACTACGAACCCTGAACGCGGAGGTCTCCGATGCTCTCGGCCTCCTCGCAAGGGCGCTGCCGTGGGTTCGGAGTTGCATCCATGCAGGGCTGGTGGGCGGCGACGCACGCAAGACCTGGGTCGATTTCGAAGCGTTCATCGACGCTTCCTTCCAGGAGATCGCCGGCCTGCGTCGACAGTTGGTGGGCTTTGACGTGACGGTGGACGCGGCTCTGGACGTCGAGGAAGCCGCAGGAGCTTCCGAGGCCATGGCGACGCGCGTCGCGGCCGGTGGAGGCCTGTCCTGGTTTTCGCGATTGGGCCACAAGGACTGGACGAGGACGCTTGCTGGCTCGACGGTGAATGGGAAGCGCGCGCGCTCGAACTCCGAGACCGAAGCTCTGCGCAACTTCCTTCGAGTTCAGGGCCTCAGGGTTCAGGTCCGACGACGCTGGGACGGGGTGATGACGGACGCCGGCTTGCCTCTCGATGTTGCGTACCAAGCGCGACCTGAGGAGCATGCTCATGCTCTCCTGCCGGAGCTTCGCCAGGCTCTCGGCTGGGCGGAGCGGTGGGAGAAGTGCGCCGCGACGATGCGATCGGTGTCGGTGCCCTGGACGAAGTTGCTGGAGGCCACCTACGCGAAACCGCCGCACGCCGAGGTCTCGCGGATATCCAAGTGCGCGGGGGAGCAGGTCGTACCTGCGATTGATCACGAACTTGAAGCGAGGCGACGAAGTGAACTCGTGGCCTCGCTCGAGAAGTCGCGCTCGGTGCTGTCCGAGTTCAAGCGGGTTCCCGCGGCCGCAGCTGCACTTCGTGCGCTCGAGAGCAAGCGCGACGCTGATGCCTACGAGGTGGCTTTTCGGGAGCTGGACCGCTTGGACGGTCTGCGCGATCGGGTGAAGCAGCACGAGCTCCTGCTCGCCTCATTGAGGACGGTCGCCAATGGGTGGTCGGAGCAAGTCTCAGCGCGTCGGCCCCCCCACGCGGGGCCCAACCTCCCCGGCGACGTCGAAGCGGCGTGGCAGCACCGACAGTTCACTCAAGAACTCGATCGTCGCGCTCGACTGGACCCGGACACGCTGCAGCGAGAGCTCTCGACGCTGAACGACCACGTTCAGACGGTCACGAGAAGTCTCGTCGAAAATCTCTCGTGGGCTGCGCAGGCGAAGAGAACCAGTCCTGCCGAACACGCGGCCCTCACTGCGTGGGCGCAGTTCATTCGTCGAATCGGCAAGGGCACAGGGAAGAGGGCGGAGGAACATCGCAGGGAGGCCCGCAAGCAGCTCGACGTCGCGCGTGGCGCAGTGCCGGTTTGGATCATGCCCCTCGCCCGGGTTGCCGAGAGCTTCCTTCCTGGTGAGCGGCTCTTCGATGTCGTGATCCTCGACGAAGCCAGTCAGTGCGACATCAGTGCACTCGTTGCCTTCGCGCTGGGACGCCAAGTGGTGGTCGTGGGCGACGACGAGCAGGTGAGCCCGCTCGACATCGGTCAGAACGTCCTCGAGGTCCGCGCGCTCCAGGAGGAGTGGCTTCAGGGTTTCACCGACCAGCAGTTGTTCGACGGCCGCGCATCTGCGTACGAGATTGCAGGTCGCAGGTTTCCAGGCGGACTGATTCGCCTCGTGGAGCACTTCCGCTGCGTTCCCGACATCATCGCCTTCAGCAATGACCTCTCGTACAAGAACGAGATCAAACCGCTGCGCGAGAGTTCCTCCGCTCAAGTGTTTCCCGCGGTCATTCCCCATCGTGTCCTCGGCGGAGAGCGAGTCGACCGGGCGAAGACCAACCGGATTGAGGCCCTGGAAGTGGCGTCGCTCGCTGCCGCGATGACGAAGGTGCAGAGCTACCAGGGGCTCGAGATCGGTGTGGTCAGCCTTCTTGGGGACGAACAGGCGCGCGAGATTGATGGGCTTCTGCAGAAGTTGATCGACCCCTCGGAGTACAAGAAGCGACGCATCATCTGTGGCACCGCCGCGCATTTTCAGGGCGACGAGCGGCACGTGATGTTGCTTTCAATGGTCGACTCTCCAGAGGAGGGTCCGCTTCGGCTACTCGACCAGGATCTCTCCAAGAAGCGCTACAACGTTGCGGCGAGCCGAGCGCGCGACCAGCTCTGGGTCGTGCACTCGGTTGATGCCGACAAGGACCTGAAGCCCGGAGACTTGAGAAGACGGCTCCTCACACACGCATTAAATCCAACAGAGTGGAGGCGGAGGCTTGAGGGGGAGGGCCGGACTGAATCGGAGTTCGAGCGTCGCGTGCTCCGTCAGCTCACGCAAGACGGCTTCGCGGTGCGTCCGCAAGTGGAGGTCGGGGCCTATCGACTCGATCTCGTCGTCGAGGGCATTGTTGATGGCCGTGTCTCGAGGATCGCGATCGAGTGCGACGGTGAGCGGTACCACACGCTCGCCAACCTCGACGCCGACCTGGCGAGGCAGGCGATTCTCGAACGCCTCGGTTGGCGGTTCATTCGCATCCGAGGCAGTGCCTTTTTCCGCGACGGTGTTCGGGAGATGGCGCGCGTGACCCGGCGACTCGGGGAGTTCGGGATCAACGCGGGGAGCATGCCGTCTGGTGACGCGCCGTCAAACGGCGGGACCGAACACCGTGACGAGGTCATCCGAGTTGCGGCCGAGCTGCGACGCTCGTGGTTGGACGACGCGGGGTCGATCGACGAGTTGTTCGCACGCGCAGCGCCTACGAAACGAGGGCGGACCTACGGGCGCAAGCCGACCGCTGATGCCAAGCCGACGCCGGTGGCTGTCGGAGAGAACGCTGCGGTTGTTCATCAACGGCTCGGAGCCCTCGAGCGTGGGCTACAGAGCGCAAAGCACAAGGTGGAAGAGGCCTCCGCCGTCCCGCGCCAAGCGGCGCTGCCAATTGACGTTGCTTCGACCACTGCGAAAGCCGCCCCCCGCCAGGCAGTGCTCCCAATCGACGTTGCTTCGACGACTCCGAAGTCTGGCCCTGTCAACCTCACGAATGCTCAACCGCCGCAGTCGGCAGTCCGTGCGGTCCATTCAGGCGGCGATCCGTTTGCCGACGCCATTCTGGGTCAGCTTGCGACGGCGGCGCGGGTCTGCGCACGCTGTGGTCGATCGATGAAATTCGTGGTCGACGACCGCGCGCCCTTTCTTCAGTGCGAAATGGCGACGTGCACAGAGCGAGTTTCACCTCCAATCAAGGCGCTCCGCGATGCCGTCGCCCATTTCGATGGCCGCTGCGACTGCGGATCCGCCCTCAAGATCGTTGAGTACGGACCCGCGAGGTTCGTGGCCTGCTCAGCTCATCCCGACTGCAAGAAGCAGTACCCTTGGCGCGAGTTGAAGCAGCGGCTTCGTGGCCGCTCTGCCTGAAGCGGGCGATAGGCGCTGAAGCCCCCCGGTGCAGCAGTCGCGCGTTCCGGTGGGCCGCGGCCTGACCCGCAGTTCTGGCACCGGCTCCAGCCGCAATGCTCAGAGCGATGGATGGACGACGATCTGCCCTGGTGTCAGTGTTTGTTGTGAGCGTCAGGTCGTGCGCGTCACGTACGGGTCGGTGATCACTGCGAACCGCGCATCATCCCACGGAAGCTCCGGTGCAGGAGGTCAGCGTTGTCGCGCCGATCCATGGAACCTGGGAGCAGTTCCGCTCCGACGGGGCGTGGGATATTCATCTGGCATGCTCCGTCGGTTCTACGTCGACAACTACCGCTGCCTCGTCAACTTCGAGTTCAAGCCCGAAGCGGTAAACCTGATCCTGGGGAGCAACGGGAGCGGAAAGTCGACGTTCCTCGAGGCGCTCCAAGCGGTTGCCGCGTTGGCTACTGGCTCGTCGCCGCAATCGATCCTTCCTGCACACACATTGCCGTGGTGGCAGAGCCACAAGCTTCAGACCTTCGAACTGGATTTCGATGAGGGCGACGCGAGAGACCACTTTTCGTACCGGATCGTCATTGGGCACTCTGAGCGAGCAGCACCGACCATCGTCGAAGAGACACTCAAGCTGGGCGACACGGTGCTGCTTTCGTTCAAGGGGGGCAACCTCTCACTCCCTTTCCTGAAGCAACCAATCCCCTTCGAGGGCAAGCAGAGCGCGCTGGCTCTGGGGCTGGGCACCGATCCAGCGGTTTCAAGATTTCAAAATCATGTCGCGAGCATCCTCACCTTCAAGCTGAACCCCTGGGCCATGGAGCTGTCCGCCCGAGATGAGGATCGAGCGCTTTGGACAACCGGAGGCAACCTCGTTGCGTACCTCCGCTCGTGGCTACAGAGCGACCCTGAAGGCTTCGTAGGATGGAAGGCTCGGGTGCTCGAGACGATGCCGTACCTCGAAGACATTCAGTTGCGCGAGTTGTCCCCTGGCAGCCGAATTCTCGCGGGCATGCGTCACGTTGACGGCAAAGAGGTGCTCCTGGGGCTCGCGAACTTCTCAGAGGGAGAGCGGGCGCTCATGGCCCTCCACGCAATCGTCGGTCTTGCGCACGGCAATCGGGTCATCGGGCTCGATGAGCCAGACAACTTCTTGGCGCCCAGTGAGGTGCAGCCGGTCTTGCGCCTCTTCACCGTTTCGCCGCCGAAGAGGTCACCTGCCCAGCTCATGGTGGTGACGCACCACCCGCGTTCGATCGACTATCTCGCGCCGTATGCGACGTGGATTTTTGAGCGACAAGAGGCCGGCTTCTCGCGGGTCCGTCGCCTGATCTTCGACCGAGAAAGCGGCGAGTCAGCGTCTGAGTCGGTGCTTGCTGAGCTGTCTGCTTGAACGGAGTTCGTTGGTGGCTCCTGGGTGAAGACCCAGAGCACGAGCGGCTCGCGCTGGAGCTCGCACGCAGGCTTGGTCTCAACAAACGCCCCGTCAATGTGACGATCGCGCCGAGCGGTGAAGGTGCCGCTTCGGCCTTCGTGCTCAAGCGGTACGCCCGCGAGGTGCGTGCCACCACGCGAAGAAGGCCCGCAGAGCGCGTGGCGATTCTGGTCATGATCGATGGGGACAACTTCGGAGTGAGTCGCCGGAAGCAACAATTGGATGATGCACTGCGCGACGCCGGCGAGCCGCCCCGAGCGCCTCAGGAGCCCATCGTCATCTTGGTGCCAACATGGTCCATCGAGACCTGGCTTCTTCCGCCGAGTCCTGAGGTGGTCGAGACCGTCGACCTGAAACTGCAGCTGCGCGCCCCTCAGACCACGCACTTCGAAGAAGCAGCTCGCCGGATCGTCAGGCCTGACGCGGGCGAGCCGCTTTCAAGCGTGCGGGACGCGACTCTCGAAGTGACGCGCTTTCCGTCTTGAGACGCCCACCACCCATGTATTTCAGCAGCACCCCGTCCATGGGAGCTCAGTGAGAGCCCGAGTAGCTCGGTTCGAACTTGAGCACCTCGGCCTTGATCGACGGATCGTCGGCGACCTGCTGACCGAGCAGCACCCACTCGAGCTTCACCGTGCGTGCGGTGGGGCCGACCTTCCTGGCGATGCTCGCGCTCACCTCTTTCTGGCGCTTCTTCAAGTCAGCCAGCGTCTTCTTGAGATCGCCGGTCGCTGACTTCTCTTTGACCGCCGCCAGCCGCTCTTCCAGCGTCTTGACCTGCGTGGCGAGGAAGTCGAGCTGCTGTTGATCGCGCTCGGCGACGCTGAGATCGAGGAAGGGGCCCTTCGGGCTGCCCAGCACCAGCTCGACCTTGGCGAGCGCCTGGCCCTTCTGCGCCGAAGCAAAGAGCAGCGCAGAGGTCTCGTCCATCCGCTGCGCGGGCTGCGTGCCGCGGAACTCACCGGACTGAATGACGAAGTCGACTTCGTTCTTGAGCTCGGTGGAGAGCTGCATGCCGTCGGCGTAGGTGGTGGCCGCCAGCACGATGGTGACGTCACGCGGGCCCAGGGCCTTGAGGGCCGCTCGCGCCGCGTCGAGCGTACCGACCGAGGTGACGTTCTTGTCGGGAGCGACCGGCCCCACCGCGGTCAGCCCGATGAGGCCGACCTTCACCCCACCCGCGGTGATCACCACGCCTGCCTCGAAGACGGGCTTGCCGTCGCGCTGCAGGTTGGCCGAGAGCAGCTTCACCTTCGAGGTCTTCGAGAGCTCGAGCAGAAAGGGCAAGCCCGCCGAGAGATCCCGCTGACCGACCGCCATCACCTTCGTGCCCAGTTGCTCCATCACGCCCAGGATGAACTTTGCGCGCGCCTTCTCAGGCTCGGTCGCCACGCCCGCGTTCGCGAACAAGGCATTACCCGAGTCGAGCACCAGCACGTTTGCCGGGGCCAACTTGTCCAACACCGTCTTGCGCCTGGCCAGACCGCCAGTGGGGTTGGCGCGTCAACCACAGGGGGCGACTTCGCCCCCGTTGTCTCCCTGAAAAATGAGCGTGAGCTGTTTGCCCCCGGCGAACGAAGGCAACGCGAGCATCGCCAGCAAGAGCGTCAGCGCCTTCATTTCTTCTTCCTCAGCTCAGCCAGGCGCGTCTTCGCGGTCTTGGCCGCGTCGCTCTTGGGGTGGCTCTTCACCAGCTCTTCCAGGGCCAGCCGTGCTTCGTCGGTCATCTTGAGCTGCTTGAAGCAGTCCGAGCTGCGCAGGTACGAGACCGGCGCCGACTTCGTCTTGGCGTAGTCCTGGATCACCTTGCCGAACTCGTAGAGCGCCTCGCGGCACTTCTGCTCACCGAAGAACAGCTCACCCAGCGCGAAGTGCGCCTCGCCGATGCTCTCGTCGCGAGGGAACTTCTTGAGGAACTCCGTGTAGAGCTTGCGCGCGAGATCCGGCTCGCCGGCTTTGGCCTTCTCTTCGGCGAGCTTGAGGAAGTCCTTCGGATCGTCGGGACGCTTGAGCTCTTCCTTCTTCGGCTCGACGGGCGTGGCAGACGCGGTGGGCGCAGGCTGGTTGGCGAGCTTCGCCTCGAGTTCCTGAATCTTCACCTGCTGCGACTCGATCTGCCCGCGCAACACGGCCATGTCCTGCAAGGCGGTGTCGACCTTCACGCCCATGTTCGCGCCCGTGGTGCGGGTCGCGCGATCGAGCTGATCGAGCGCCGCCTGTAACTGGGCGCTCGCTTCATCCAACTTGCCGCGCGTCTCCGAGAGTTCGGTCTTCAGCTTGGTGTTGTCTGCAGCCAGACCATCGAGGCGGTTCTCGACGATCCGTCCGCGATCAGCAGGGAAGAAACAACCGGTGATGACGACGGCAGACAGGGCCGCAACGAGCAGACGCATGGCGGCGCACCTTACAACTTCGGGGAAAGTTGTGTGGTCCCCTCACCCCGACCCTCTCCCCAGAGGGGAGAGGGAGTTCAGTGCATCACTTCTGCTTGCGCCGAGACCTGAACAACAAGCCCAGCATCGCCAGCGGAATGAGCTCGAACCCCGTGGTGCAACCGCACCCCTTGGGCTTCGGCTCCTCGACGACCGGGTTGGGGTTCTTCACCACCACATCGACGAACGCCGGGTCAGACGCCTCGGTGAGATCGCGCACCACCAACTGCAGCTTCACCACTTCACTGGCCGCGGTGATGATCGGAGCCTGGAACTGCACGTCGTCCGTCGTCGCACCCGCGAGCGCCACCACCGGCCCGCTCACCTGGCTCCACTCGAACGTGAGCGGCTCACCGTCTTCATCTGCGCCCGAGCCGAGCACCGTCACCAGCTCACCCATGTTCACTTCCATGGTCGCAGGCACCGTGGCGACCGGGCGCCGGTTGACGTTCTTCACCAGCACCGTCTGCTCGAGCGGCAGGGTCACCGCGCGGCCATCGGTCACGGTGAACTGCAGGGTGAGCAGCGTATCGGCGTCCACGTTGGGCGCGGTGAAGGTGCTGCCCGCGATGGTCACGGTGGGCCCGGTCAGCTGCGTCCAATTGATGGTCAGCGCGTCACCGTCGGGATCCGTGCCGCCACCCACCAGGGTGATCGACTCACGCTCGTTGACCTCGACGTTCGGCCCGATGGTCGCGACCGGCGCGCCGTTGGTGCAGGTGTTGGGGTCTGAGGTGACGCTGGTGAACGGCTTGTTGTTGATGCCGGTGATCAACACGTCGTCGATCTCCCAGCCCTTGGCGGCGGCCGCGTCGTCAGCCCCGATGCGGAAGCGGATCACGATGGTCTGGTTCGCGAAGCGGGTGCCCAGGTCGATCGTCTCGGGGTTGAACGTGGGGTAGTTGGCGCTCTTGCCCACGAACGCGCGCTGGCCCGACAGCGGGTTGGCGCTCTGGTTCTGCGAGGTGGTCAGCGTGCCCGTGTAACCCGGGGTCGAAGAGGCGCCCAGGTCAGTCCAGGTGGTGCCGTTGGTGCTCACTTCGATCACCGCGCCGTCGAAGAACTCGGTGGAGTTCCGCTCGAAGTCGAAGCGGTGCTTGAAGCTGATGATCGCGGGCCCGGTGCCCACGTTGAGCGGGGGCGAGGTGAGGAAGGTGTCCGCGGGCGAAGCCGGGTTCGGCCCGAACCAGTAGTGCTGCGTGGCCGTCGACTGGAAGATGCGGAAGTTGCTGCCCGTGTTGCCGTTCGGGTCAGACGATGACGTCCAGTTGCTCATGGGCGACTCCACGTCGTCGAGGCGGCTGCTGTTGGGCACCATGTCGAAGTTCAGGCGGAACATCGCCTGGTGCGTGAGGGGGCCCATCGCCAGCGAGGGATCGCTGATGACGATGTTGAACATGCCGCCCTGCGAGCCGGCCACGTCGGCCAGCGCCACCGCAAAGGTGACCGTCGCCACGCCAAACGGAGCCGTGCTCGGCATCACCGCGCTGGCCCCCTGGGGGAAGGTCACGCCCGGCGTCGCCGAGGTGATCGCCACGGTGGCCGCGGTGAGCGTACCGACGCCCGTGTTGCGCAGCCGAAGGGTGAGCACGCCGGTCTCGTTCGCGTCGAGGTTGCCGTCGTTGTCGCAGTTCATCGTCGAGTCGTTGAGGCTGACCTCGGTGACGGTGACCGCGTTGCCGACGATGAAGCTCTCGGTCACCGGCGAGTTGGTCTGCGAGTCACGATCCGGAGCCACCGCGCCCATGCCCATGCCGCGGCGGGCGAAAGCGGCCCAGAGGTTCGCGAAGTCGGTGGGGTCGTTGGCCACGGCCATCGCCAGCACCGCGTCACGCGCGTCGACGAAGGTGGGCATCAACGCCGTCGCCTTGTACGCGCCCACCAGGTAGCGCTTCATCAGCGCCTGGGTCTGGCTGAAGGTGCGGCGCGGGTCGCGCAGCATCGCCACGTAGCACTCCCACAACATCGCAGCCCAGACCTCGCCGGTGTTGTGCACCTCGGAGTTGTCGGCGCCCGACGCTCCGAACGCCACCGGCGCGGTGGTGGGCAACCGGGTGCCGTCGGCGATGTGTTTGAAGGTCAGCGGGTTCTTCGCGAAGTCAGCCGAGAGCGGGTAGCGGCGGAAGCCGAAGTAGTACGCGTTGCTGTCGGTGGTGAACCCGGCCCAGCCGGCCAGCGCGAAGGCGCCGTTCCAGTTGGCGTTCGAGGTGACCTGCGCATCCGACTCGCGGGCGATCATCAGGCCGGCGTGGAAGTCGGCCCAGCCCTCGCCCATGCCCACGGCCTGCAGGTTCGAGATGCCGTTGCCGTCGCCGATCAGGCGGTTTGAGATGTAGTGGCCCCACTCGTGCGCGACCACGCCGTTGTCGAGCGTGCCGTCGCGATCAGCGGCCGCCGCGCGGGTCAAGGTGACCGTCGTCGCGCCGCCGCCGCTGGTGATGAGCCCCTTGAGCGCGGTGCCCGAGTTCTGCGAGACCGACATCACGGGGATGGTGGTGCTGGGGCTGGTGTCGTTCAGCGGAACCGGCCCGCCCTGTATGTTGTTGGCGATGATCACCCCGAGCGCGCCCGCCGCCTGGGCCTTCTCGGCCTTGCTCACGAAGGTGCAGCCGCCGCCGCGATCGACCAGGAGGATCTTTCCCGTCGCGAAGCCCGCGGGAAGCACCTGGCACGCATCACTCGTGGTGCCGGTGGTCGCCATGCCGGTCGGCGTGGTGCTGCCGTCGTTGGCCAGCAGCAGCGCCGCGGTGACGTTGAACACCTGCGCGCCGAAGTCTGCGCCGAGGGTGTTGAAGGTCTGCGGGGTCGCCGTGTTGGCGATCACCGAGGCCGCGTCGGCCCCGTCGAACAGGTACATCTGCATGCGCGGGCTGGCGCCGTCAGAAGGCGTCGACATGTTGGCGTTGCTGGTGCCCGAATAGTCCTGCGCTTCGGCGAGCAGCACGTCGTTGCCCAGGCCGCCGCGCCCGCGGTTGCTGGCCTGCGCGTTGCCGGCGGCCTCGTTGAACCCGTCGTCGTAGTACCAGTCGTGAAAGAGGTTGTTGTCGTAGAACAACATCGTGATCGCCGCCTGGCGCTGCGAGACGTTGGCTGTCGGCGAGAGGTTGAAGTCGTAGGTGTATTCGAAGGTGTTGAGCGAGGTCGTCGTGCCGATGGGATCCATGCCGGCGGTGAAGCCGTTGTTCCGCGCGATGTCGGCGTAGGCGCGCACGTTGTTGCCGCTGCTCTGCGTCGCGCCCGGGGCGAGCCACGGATCGAGGGTGGACAGGCCCGCGTGCTCCAGGGTCACCAGGTTCTGCACGGCGGTGCCCGGGTTGAAGTTGCTCGGCGTACCGGTCGGGTGCGGCGTCGCGGTGAGCCCCTGCGGGCCGTCGAACGGAAGGAAAGGCGCCGTCGAATCAGCCCAGACCTTGTAGGTGTACGCGTCGGCCGCGGTGAGGTTCTTGCGGTACAGCACCGAGCCGTCGACCGCCGAGACCACGAACGAGAAATACGAGAAACCCTCTTCCGAGGTCGGCACGTGGAGCTCCACGTAGAAGCCGGGCACCACGCCGTCGGGCAACGGGAAGTACACCGGCCGCGCGCGCACAGGGGTCTGGCTGCTGGCCAGGCGCCAGTGCTCGTAGCCCCCTTCGAAGATGCCGAGGTGGGTCAGCTCGCTGCCGCTCAACGAACGGCCGACGAGGTTCTGGTACGCCGAGGAAATCGCCGACTCGGACGCGAGCGAGAACTCACCGAGCTTGCGGGTCTGCGGGGTCAGGTAGCCCGAGAGCGCCACCAGGCCGAGCTTCGCGTTCATGATCACCTTGAGCTCATCGCGGAACACGCGCACGCCGCCGATGCGCTGCTGGAAGGTGACGATCACCGCGCTGCCGTCGTGCAGGTCGTGCACCGACGAGATCTGCGCCTCGGCCCAGCGCGTGCTCTCGCCGCGGTAGAGCTCGGCGTAGGTGAGCAGGTAGCGCCGCGCCGCCTGCGAAGGGGAAAGACCCATGTCGCGGTAGCTGCGCTCGCCAGGCTGGGGCGCGGCCCAGAAGAAGGTGGGCACGCCGTAGCGGGGCTCGATCGAAGAGGCGAAACCCGCGTTGAACGCCGCGCGACCCGCTGAGGTCAGGCCTCGCGGATCCACCAGCGGCGTGACTTCATGTCGCGAAAGAAACGCGTCGACTGCAGGCTCGTTCGCCGCAAACGCCACCGACGACAACACCAGCAGCGCACTCATGAATCGTTTCGACATAGGCACCCTTTCGGTTCAGCGAGGTCTGGCTCCAGGATCAGGCCTCGCAGCGCACGTTCCCCACGTTCGCGGGTGCTGTAGTACCGGTAGCAATCACGCGGGGCAAGTCAGATTCTCAATAAAAACAAGCCCTTGCGTGACAACAAAGTGGCGAACTGAGACGACAGAAAGTTATCGGGTGGCGAGGTTGTCAGTGAAGGACAAGGTACGACACCACTGCTTGCGGGGACTTGAGTGAGCCTTGAACGCCATGCCCTCGAGGCAGCCATCGAAGCCGCGCCTGACGACGCAGCGCGCTACGCCGTGCTCGGCGATTGGTACCAGCAGGAGGGCGATCCCCGCGGCGAGCTGATTTCGCTTCAGCTGGGCGATCGATCCACGCGGGCGCGGCGCGAACGAGAAGAAGTGTTGCTGCGCCTCAAGGGCATTCGCATCGGCCAGGCGCAGCGCGCGCAGTGGCGCTGGGGCTTCGTGCACACCTTGTTCTTCGTGCTCACCAACCACGCGGCCTGGGAGGAGCGCCGCGATGACTGGACCACCACCCTGCTCCAGCCCGCGCTCGATCACCCGAGCTGCCGGTTCCTCCGCGAGCTGGTGGTCGACGCGAGCCCCGGCGACGACACGCTCAAGTTCCTCTCGCTCACGCCCCCGAAACTGCTCGAGGGGCTGTCGATGACGTGCAACGAGCTCGACCTGCTTCACCTGGGCGCGGGGCTCGAGCGGCTGGTGAAGTTGAACCTCTCCGCGCAGCTGATCGTACCCGCGGCGGTGTCGTTGCCCCGGTTGCTCGAGCTCTCGGTGCCGGTCGACGCGATGACCATCGGGGGGCTGGGCATGTTGCTCGAGGCCCTGCCCTCGCTGCGCAAGCTGACGCTCTCCTCTCTGGAGACCTTCGATCGCGAAGCCCTCTTTCCACTCACGCGTTTGAGCCAGCTCGAGTCGCTCACCCTGCGCGCCGACAAGACCACGCGCTCCGCGGTGGCGGCGATCTACGAATCACCCTTGAGAGACTCGTTGCGGTCCCTCGACGTGTCACGCAGCGGCATGACCGAAGAGGCGGCGTACCGGTTGCTGGAGTGGGCCCCGAAATTTGCCCGGCTCGATTCGCTGAACCTGGGCGAGGCGGCTCACGAGTAGCTACGTGCGCAGCGGGCGAATGGGCAACTCGAAGGGCACCTCGGCCTTGCCGAAGGTGATCTCCACGGTGCGCCGCCAGTACCGCGAGCCGAATCGCAGCGCGCGCTCCCGGGCGCCGGGCACCCGCCTCGCCGCACGATCGACCCGCCCGACCACGTGCTTCATCAGCTTGGGCGCGAGATCCCACGCGCTGCGGGGCAGCTCGAGCTGATCTGCGTATCGATTGCCGATCAGGTGCCTCGTGAGCGAGTAGCCGAAGTCGATCGCCGCGGGCGGTGCACCGCGTTCAGCGCCCTCGAGAATCAAGGCGTGAGTCAGCTTCCGTGAGTCGAGATCGGGCGGCCCTTGCGTCGCTTCGATCATCGCCCACAAGGAGCGCGCTTCGCTGCGCGAGGTCGACAGCAGCTCCTCGTCGACCCCCATCAGCCGGCCCACGGCGCGCCACAGGTGCAGGTTCGCCTCTTCATCGGCGTCGCTCACCTGCGCGCCCAGCTCACGCAGACCTTCGATCAACACAGAAGAGAACAGCAGCACGGTGCCCGCCATGTCGTACTGGTTGATGGGGGCCCCCCACTCCGCGGCGCGCCACTGCGGCGAGTGCTTCAACGCGTGGCGGATGCGCGCGTGAATGAGTCGAACGCGCACGGTCGCGATGAAACCGGGCGTGCCGAAACGCAGCCCCCGGGGGTGACTGACCGCCTCGACGAAGCGCGCGGTCTCTGCCAGGCGCTTGTTCACGTCGTCGGTGAGCCGGCCGGAAAATGCCAGCGGCTTGTTGCCCGCGGGCGAGCAGTACCCGAGCACCAACGCCTTGAAGCCGAGCACGAAGCCCGACAGCAGGCCGTTGCTCAGCAGCACCTCACCGCCGGCATTCGCGCGCGGCTCGTCGAACCACAACGGCACTTCGAGAAGCCACTCCCTCAGGGTCATGAGCGCGGGCGGCAACACGCCGGGCTCGGCCGAGAGCATGCGCGCGATGTGCGCTTCCTGTTCACCGCGCGAGAGCGGCAGCAGCGCTTCGATCACCGCGTCGGCGAGCGGGTCTTCACGTTCAAGAAATTGGGCCAGGCGCAGCTCACGGGGACCAGTGCCAGGGCTCACGAGGAAACGCGACGGTGTCATTCCGCATTCATTAACCGTGGCACGCACGATGCTCATGCCGGAATGAATGAAGAGCAGCGAACGCGTGGGAAGGCAGCCGCGCGGGCCGGGTCCCCTCGGTGCCCGCGGGACTCACGTTGTGCTCCCTCTCCCTGCGAACGCAGGGAGAAGGAGCTTCAGCCGAGCCACTCAGGATGCCTCGTGGTGCCGTCGAACGTCTCGCTCGTCTTGTACCTCTCGAACTTGCCGAAGCTCGCCGCCTTCTGGGTCTTCGCGAGCATGGCGAGGCGCTGCTCCTGGGACAGCGGCTTGAACCCGCGCGCCACGGCGAAGGCCTGGTCGAGCACCTTGAGCGAGTCGATGCCGGTGATGGTCACGCTGACCGGCAAGCTCATCGCGTAGCGCAGGCAGTCGACGGCGCTGACCGTCTTCGAGTCGAGGATGTATGGAGCGCCCAGCGGCTTCATGCCGAGCACGGCGATCTCGTCCTTCACCAGGCCGGGGAGGATCTTCTTCTCGAAGCTGTCGTGGTGCGCGTCCATCACGTTGAGCGGCAGCTGCACCGCGTCGAAGCGGAAACCGTACTGCGCCGCGGCGTCGAGCATCGATTGGTGGAGCGTCGGGCTCTTGTGACCCGTGAAGCCGATGAAGCGGGTCTTGCCCTGCTCACGCGCCTTCACCAGCGCCTCGATGGCGCCCCCCTTGGCGAAGATGCGCGCGGGATCGTCGGGCCGGATGATCTCGTGAAACTGCAGCAGGTCGACGTGATCGGTCTGCAGCCGGCTCAGTGATTCTTCGAGCTGCTTCATGGCCGACTGCGCGGTCCGGCCGTCGATCTTGGTCATCAGGAAAGCGCGCTCGCGGTAGCCGTCACGTAGCGCTTTGCCGGCGCGCTCTTCACTCTTGCCGTCGGCGTAGTCCCAGCAGTTGTCGACGAAGGTGATGCCACCATCGATGCCGCGCCGCACGATGGCGATCGCTTCCTTCTCCGAAGGAATGCTCAGGTGAAAACCGCCGATGCCGATGATGGAGACCTGCTCACCGGTTCTCCCCAGAGCCCGTCGCGGGATCTCCTCAGTGTTGGCTGCCGAAGCTTCACGGTTCAACGAAATGGCCGCCGCGGTGGCGAACGCGCCCTTCACGAAGTGTCTGCGTTTCATTCCGGCGGGGCATGCAGCAACCGTGCACCCGTGCGCTCCCCAATGGCGTCCGATCCGCCGCGCGCAGATTTCGCGTAGATCTGTGGTCATGACGCCACTGGCCGAGCTGCACCTTCACCTCGATGGGTCGCTGCGCATGAGCACCGTGCACGAGCTGGCCTTGCGCATGGGGAAGCAGGTGCCCGAAGAGCTGCTCTTTCAGCCCGGTATGGGGCTCGCCGAGGCGCTCTCGAAGTTCGCGTTCACGCTCTCTTTGCTGCAGCAGCCGGCAGAGGTGCGCCGGGTGGCTGCGGAGATCTGCGAAGACGCGATGAACAGTGGCGTAGGCGTGCTGGAAGTGCGGTTCGCGCCCCAACTGCATGCGGGAGCGAACGTCGCCGAGATCGTCGACGCGGCGCTCGAGGGCCTCGCCGGGCGCGCCGGGCTCATCTTGTGCGGGTTGTATGGGGAAGACCCGAAGGTATTGCAGGGGCACGTCGAGCTCGCGCGCACTCGGAAAGGCGTGGTGGCGATCGACCTTGCGGGTGGGCCCTCGCCTGCGCAGACCTTTCGCCTCGCTGACTACGCAGCGCCCTTCTTGAAGGCGAAGGCACTCGGCATGGGCCGCACGGTGCACGCCAGTGAGGGCCGTTCACCCACGGAGATCCGCGTGGCGGTCGAGCAACTGCATGCGCAGCGCATTGGCCACGGCACTTCGTTGCTCGAGGATCAAAGCGTGCTCGAGCTGGTGCTGGAGCGTGGAGTCACCATCGAGGCGTGCCCGACCTCGAACGTGCACACCGGCGTCTTCAAGGAAGTGAACGATCATCCCCTGCCCCGCTGGCTGTCACTGGGCGTACGCGCGACGATCTGCGCTGACAACACGTTGCTCTCGAACGTGAGCACCGCGGAAGAGCATCAGCGTGCGTCACGGATTCCGGGCATGACCCCTGAGTTGTTGGCCCAGGCGATCGCCCACGGGCACGCCGCCAGCTACGTCGCCCTGCGCGCGTGAGAGGTCGACGCCCTCGACTTCGCTCGCAGGGTTGATCGAAATCAGGAGCGCTCACCGTTCATCCCGAGCAGGGGACCGGCTTCACTCGCGATTTCTTTCCGAAGAACAACCGGTCCTCCTGAGCGAAGTCGAAGGAGCACTTCCGCCTCGCGCAGCAAGTGGCATCTCGACTTCGCTCGATGCGAA
>JAYVFP010000321.1:0-25005 GCA_043773025.1 Archangium sp. | reverse complement strand
GGGATTACCTCGCCTTCGGGCGGCAAGTGCCCCCTCGACTGGGCTCGGGGAGACCGGTGGTGGAGACCCAGTGCGCAAACAATATCGATCGGCCGCCTCAAGCCCCAAGTAGCGCTGGGGCCAGTCGGCCCCGGCGTGGCACACTCCCAGGTCGATGCTCTGGGTCACTCCGCCTCGGCCAGTCGTCCGCTTCGCTCCCGTCTGTCTCGCGCAGCCTTCGGCTGCTGGCGGCTCCGTTTCATGATCTCCAGCCTCATCGGCCGCTTCTTGGTGACGGGCGTGCTCCTCAGCGGAGCCGCCTTCGCCCAGTCTCCTGAAGACGAGTGGGGTGGCCTCAAGCCCGCGCCGGCGCCTGCCCCGACGGAGACTGCGCCGCTGCCGCACTCCGAAGGTCAACCGCCGCCTCCTGCCCCCGTCTACGCGCCGCCCGCCGCGGCAGGTGCGCTTCGGCCCCGCCCCGAAGTATTGGCGCGGGTGCGGCCGCCTGAAGAGCGCAACCTGGTCTCGATGGCCGGCTCGCCGTCTCTGGGCGCGGGCAAACGGGGCCAGATGGTGCTGCTCGGCTTTCCCATCCTCACCTTGCGCGCGTTGTTCGGCATCACCGAGGCGTTCGACCTGGGGCTCGCCTTCGACACCTATTATTTCCTGATGAACGAGCCGCGAATCGTCGCGCGCCTGGCCCTGGTGAAGGGCGACAATTGGTCGCTCTCGGCCAGCCTCGAGGGCGGCTACGCCTTCTTCGCTCAGCGCGCCTCGCGCGAGTCACGCAGCGCGCGCTGGCTCACCGGCCGCCGCAACATCAACGTCTCGCCTGCGATGCTGCTCGCCTACCAGGGCAGCAGGCCGCGCGATGCCCGGGTGTTCTTCGAGCTGCGCTACCTGCTGGCGCTCGACACCGAGCCCTTCGCGACCGACCCGCTGGTGGGCGTGCCGCCTTCGATCGTTCCCGGTCACAACGTCTCGCTCAAAGGCGGGGCCGAGATCCCCTTCTCGTCGAAGACCTCCTTCGTCTTTTCGTTCGGCTTCGACATCCACGGCCGGGCGGAAGACGCGGTGGTGATGCCGGGCGCTTCACTGGGTCTCGTCACTTCGCTCTGAAGGGCGCTAGAACCGCCCGGTCATGAAAAAGGCCACGGTCTTCGGCGCAGGCAGCTTTGGCACCGCCATCGCTCAGGTGCTCACGGCGAACTTCGATGAGGTGGTGCTCTGGGGGCGCGACGCGGCGCTCGTCGAGGTGCTCAACCGCACCCACCAGAACGCGAACTACCTGCCGGGTCTCGAGCTGCACCCGAAGATCCGCGGCTCGACTGATCTCGAGGCCTCCGCTCACGGCGCCGAGCTCATCGTGGTCGCCACCCCTTCGCAGGCCACCCGCGAGCTGCTGGGCAAGGCGCAGAACCTGTTCCCCAGGCACGTGCCGGTCGTCTCGGTCGCCAAGGGCATCGAGAACGGCACGCTGAGCACGATGACCGAGGTGCTCGAGCAGTGCCTGCCCGAGGAATACCACCCGCACATCGCGGTGCTCTCCGGGCCGTCATTCGCCAAGGAGATGGTGCGAAGGCTGCCCACGGTGGTCACCATCGCCAGCCGCTTCGAAGCCACCGCACTCGCGGCGCAGGCGATGTTCAAGAGCGACGTCTTCAGGACCTATACCTCGACCGACGTGGTGGGCGTGCAGGTCGGTGGCGCGCTCAAGAACGTGATCGCCATCGCGGCCGGAATGTCCGACGGCCTGGGCCTGGGTCACAACTCGCGCGCGGCGATCATCACGCGCGGGCTCGCAGAGATCACCCGCATCGCCGTGCGCATGGGGGGCAACCCGCTCACGCTGTCGGGCCTCGCGGGCCTGGGCGACCTGGTGCTCACCTGCACCGGCGAGCTGTCACGCAACCGCACCGTCGGCTTCGAGCTGGGCCGCGGCCGTTCGCTCGACGACATCTTGAAGGAAATGAAGCAGGTCGCCGAAGGCGTGAAGACGGCGAAGAGCGCGCGCGACCTGGCGCTCAAGGTCGGCGTCGAGCTGCCCATCTGCGAGCAGGTGTACAAGATCGCGTGGGAAGGCGGCTCGCCCAGGGCCGCGGTGGCCGAGCTGATGGGCCGCACGGTCAAGAGCGAGTTGGTGTAACCCCCGGAGCGTCATGACCATTCACAGACTGTCTGTTGCCGTGGTGCTGCTCACGATCGCGGGCTGCGATTGCGGCACCCAGACGCGCAAGCTGTTCCCGAAGATCGAGGTCCTCGATGAGCTGGGGAACGCGCGGTCATCGGTCGACTTCGGCCAGGTGCAGCTCAACTTCACCGCGAACAAGAAGGTGCGTATTCGCAACGCCGGGGCGGCCGCGCTGACGCTGGAGAAGGCGGTGTTCACCAACCCGCTCTTCGCGCTCACGCAGCCCTTGCCCATCACCATCGGGGTCAACGGCGAGTACGAGCTGGCGCTCGACTTCACGCCCGGCGTCGCTGATCAGCGCGAGACCGGCACGGTCACCGTCACCACGGATGACCCCGAGAAGCCCACCGTGCAGCTGAGCCTCGCGGGCATGGGTGTCACCGCGACCGCGGTGCTCCAGCCGACGGCGCTCGACTTCGGCGAGGTCTACGTCGGCGAGATGAAAGAGATCACCGTCTCGCTCACCAACTCAGGCTCGAACGAGCTGCCCGTCACCTCGGCGAGCTTCAGCGCCGCGGTCGATCCCAGCGTGACCAGCAACCTGATGCCGTGGGTCAAGACGTTGGCGGGTGGGGAAACGGTGATGGTGACGGTGCGCTTCATGCCCACCGCTTCGGTGCTGCTGAGCGGCGAGCTCCAGTTGGTGCTCCCGGCGGGCGTGGGCAACAAGACCCTTTCCATTCGCGGCTCGGGCATTCAGGCGTTGCCGAGGCTCTGTTTCAAGTTCGACGACAGCACCACCGAGTCGTGCACCGACGGCACCATGGGCATGAGCCTCGACGTGCGGTTCGGTAGCCTGTGCGATGGCCGCGTGTACCCGGTCGATGGCGGCTTGAACTGCGAGCTGGACGGTGGGCCGGTGCCCTTCGAGCGCACGGGGCAGCTGTTCGTGCGCAACGATGGCAACACGCAGGTCAGCTACACGATGACCATCACGGCCGGCCAACCTTCGCGGTGTGATGGCGGGGCGAGCATCGACTACCGCTACGCCAACGCGCCTGCGCTCGCCGATGGAGGCACGCAGACGACGTTCACGCTGCCCACGTTCAGGCTGCCCACCTCGGTCAACGATCCGCGCGATTGGAAGACTGCTCCGGTGGCCGTCACGTATCGCCCGCGCTCGGTGTGTCGCGGTGATGCCACGGATCTCTCCACGGTCATCTGGTCGAGGCAGGGTGAACCGAACAACACCATGCGCCGGCCGAGCACCCTGCTCGCCACGCTGACGGGGAACTCGCTCTTGTCTGATCCCGTGCCGTTCCCGGTGACGTTCACTGGCAACGCGCCGACGCCGCAAAAGGTGTCGCTGGTGACCAACACGGGTGACGGACCGATGCGGTTGCTGACGGCGGAGCTGTGGCAGTCGGCAGATGGCGGCACCACGCCGACCGTGCGGTGCTCGGCGGTGACCTCGGGGCCGTGCACGCACTTCGCGTGGGTACAGGGGCCGACGTTGCCGGTGTTGTTGGAGGGGACGAACCTTCCTGGCGGCCGCGTCAGTAAAGAGGTCGGCACCATCTCGTACGGCACTTTGGATGGCGGGCTTTATTACCCGCCGTCGCAGGAGCAGCGCGTGTTCGCGGTCGTGGAGACCTCGGATCCGTATTCGCCCACCGTGACCGTGCCGATCATCGGGCGCAGTCAGTAAGGGCAGGGGGGCTTCGCGGGATCTCGCTCTCCTATCCTGTGAGGCCTTTCATTCTCCAGGTGGTCACTCGCGACGTGTCGGTGCGCGACTCGACGATGTTGGCCTCGGCCATCTCTTCGAGCAGCTTGAGCATCTTGCCGCCGGGCACATCGAGCAGCGTGGCCAGGCGCACGGCCGTCAGTCCGTACACCTCTCGGCGCAGCTGGCGAATCACCTCTCGCTTCATCTCGGCCTGGGCGATGCCGTCGACGTCTTCGCTGCGCCAGGCGGCGATCACCCCGAAGGAGATCAGCGCCACCACGCTCACGGCGATGATGGGATAGATGATGTGGCTGTTGTTCTCGAGGAACTCGAAGTACTTCACCTCTGCAGAGCCGACGGGCTTGGTGTAGCGGGGCTGGTCGCTGGGGAGCTCAGGAAGTAGCAGGACTGCTCTGACGAAGAGTGCTTGGAACACGGTTGAAAAGTGTACCCAACCCTGCAGTTAGGAGAAGGTCACAGTCCGTGGATCTCGTCATTGGCAACGCCACCGTCATCACCATGAACGCCTCGCGCGAGGTCTTGCGCGACGCGGAAGTGGTCATTCAGGGTGATCGGATCGTCAGGGTCGGCCCCCGTAAACGCGGAGGAAAGAACGGCCTGCGCCGCTTTATCGACGCGAAGGGTCAGTTGGTGCTCCCCGGGCTGATTCACAGCCACCTGCACGCCTGTCAGACCCTCTGCCGCAATCACGCCGACGGCATGGAGCTGCTCGACTGGCTCCGCGACCGCATCTGGCCCTTCGAGGCGCTGCACGACGCGAAGTCGCTGCGCGCTTCGGCCGACGTCACCTTTCTCGAGTGCATTCGCTCGGGCGCCACCTCGGTGCTCGATATGGGCACGGTGCGTCACTACGACTCGGTCTTCGAGTCGGCGCGCGACGCGGGCATTCGGCTGGTGGGCGGCAAGTGCATGATGGATGCGGGGCAGGGCGTGCCCGCGGGCCTGCGTGAGACCACCGAGAACTCGCTGGCCGAGTCGATCCGCCTCATCGAGAAGTGGCACGGCTCGCAGGGAGATCGCCTGCGGTACGCGCTCGCCCCCCGCTTCGTGCTCTCGTGCACCGAGAAGCTGCTTCGCAAGGTGCAGGACCTCGCCATGGAGCGCGGCGTGCGCATTCACACCCACGCTTCCGAGAACGCCACCGAGTGCGACGTGGTGCGCGAGAAGACGGGCATGGACAACGTCAGCTACTTCCACTCGTTGGGCATGCTGGGCAAACACACCACGCTGGCCCATTGCGTGTGGCTGACGGCCGAAGAGCAGCGGCTCTTGCGCGAGACGCAGACCCGCGTCGCTCACTGCCCCAGCGCGAACTTCAAGCTCGCTTCAGGCACCGCCAAGGTTCCCGAGCTGCTCAAGCAGGGCATCGTGGTGGGGCTCGGCGCCGACGGTGCGCCCTGCAACAACAACCTCGACATCTTCATCGAGCTGCGGCTCGCGGCCCTGATTCACCTGCCGCGCGGCGGCCCCACTTCGATGAGCGCTTTGCAGGCGCTGGAGATGGCCACGTTGAACGGCGCCAAGGCGCTCGGCCTGGAAGGGGAGATCGGCGTGCTGCAGGAAGGCGCCCGCGCCGACGTCATCACCGTGGACCTGTCGGGCGCGCACGCGACGCCCAGCTCCGATGATCCGATCGCCACGCTGGTCTATTCCGGCCAGAGCCGCGACGTGCGCGACGTGGTGGTGAACGGCGAGATTTTGATGCGCGACCGCCGACTGCTGGCCGTCGACGAAGCCGCCATCCTCGCCGAGGGCCGGGCCCAGTCAGCGCGGTTGATTGCCCAGCTCGACTGACAGCTTCTTGGCAGCCTTTAGGAAACCAGTCGCGAACCCCCGCAATGACTGGGGAAATTCCTGAATAACCTCGCCACCTTGTCAAATGGCGCTGGCTTTGCTTAAGCCGGTAGGAAGTTCAGGTACCCAAACGGGTGCTGACAGTCTCTTGCCGGGAGAGCGTTTTTGAAACTGCGCAGGTTCGGGACAGCGACGGTCGTGATGCTCGCGCTCTCGAGCTGCCAGTGCGGTCCCCTCGATCTCACGCCCGACGGCGGAGAAGCGCCGGTGGTCACCCTGCCGAAGCCTGACTCCGGCGTGGTGGTTCTTCCTCCGGAAGTGATCCCCGCGCGGTGGCCCGAGACCTTCGCCAGCGAACCGTGCCCGCCTGAATCGTTCGGCGTGGACTCCGACGGCGGCGTGCTCGGCGCCACGGATGCCGGGCTTCGACTGGGCATCTGCATCGCGTTGCGCACGCTGACGGCTGATGCCTTCCTCGACGGGGTGGCAGAGACCAGGCCGGTCACGGTGCAGTTCGTCGCGGGCGGCTACCAGTCAGAGCTCGCGCGCGTGCCCGACCCCCAGGGTGTCTTCCAGGTCAAGGTGATGCGCAGCCGCTACGACATCCTTCAGCACCAGCCGGGCGGGGTGTGGCCTTACTTCGAGGGCTTCATCGATCACGGCACGGCTGACATGACGAAGGATCAGCAGGCCAACTTCCGCGCCACCTCGCACCTGCTGCGCGGCGCAGTGCGGTTCGGCGGGCTGGCCTTCAACCCGAGCCTCTTTCCGCAAGACGTCTGGTTCAACGCGTACGGCACGCCGAGCTGGCAGCAGTCGATGGTGACCAGCCAGGGCGGCAGCTACGAGCTGCGGTTGCTCGAGGGCACCTTCGGGCTGTTCCTCAACACGCCTTCGGTCTCGCTCTTCGGCACCGAGCTGCGGAACTTCCCGGTCACCCCGACCGCGAACCTGAACTTCGATCACGACCAGGAATACGACATCGACATTCCGTCGTCGGTGCTCGAGGGCTCCATCACCATCGACGGGCAGCCGCTGCCCGATGCGCGGCCGGGCTCTGACTACACCATCACCTACACGCGCCCGGGCGACACCGAGGCCACCATCTTCTCGCACCACGAAGGCGGGCTGGCCGGGTTCACCTCGCTCATCCCCCGTGGCGCGTATGGCACCACGCTCGACTTCCAGGGCGTACCGAACCCGACGCTGCCTTCGCGCATCTTCGGCAAGCCGCTCCAATCGTCGGTCGATCTGCGGCAAGACGCGACGCTCGCCGCCAACTTTTCCACCCACGCGATCGAGGGGAGCATTCTCATCGACGGGGTGCCGCCACGCTCGAACCCGAACTACAATTTTCAGCTCTACATGTTCGGCCGCGCTGGGGCCTCTTCGGGCAGCAGCTTCCTCATGTACGAGGTGCCGCTCGACTCGAGCTCGTTCCGCATCAAGGCCTTCCCCGGGCTGTACTTCACGATCTTGAGCCTCGACGAAGGCCTGTCGGAAGGCCTCGCTTCGGGGTTCTGGGTGGTCGAGCAGTACTTCCAGCTCAACGCAGATCGTTCGATGCCGATCTCCATCGACACGGCGCGGCTGTCGGGGCGCATCACCATCGACGGCAAGCCTCCGATTCCCAACCGCCGCGTGGGCACCTTCACCTTCCGCAACCGCGCGATGCAGGGCCAGTACAGCTTCTTCCAGAAGGGCTTCGAGGCGGGGGAAGACGGCTCGTTCTCGGTGAAGCTGCCCAGGGGCGAGTACGAGGTCTACTTCACCATCGATCGCGAGACGTACCCCGAGTACGCGTCGGGCCGTCAGCTGATCTTCTCTCGCGTGCCCTTGATGGAAGACGCGGTGTACGACATCAACTACGAGACGCTCGAGATCACCGGGCCGCTGCGCGTGGATGGTTCGGTCGTGCGTGACACCATCGGCGGGGCTGAGGTCGGCCTGCGGCTGCAGCGTCAGCAGGATTTTCAGGTCTTCGATTGGCGCTTCGACGGCGGCCGCGAGAACTACGTGCTGCGCGTGCCGAAGGGCAGCTACCAGCTCGACTTCGTGGTGTTCGAGAACGCGTTCGATGGCGTGGCGTGGGGCAATGCGCCGATGGGGCTGAAGTTGAACGTGGCTCAGCAGGGTGAGCCGTTCATGAACTTCGGCCGCTGACCGACCGTTCCTGGCGACCGGCTTCGCCTTCGATTTCTTGCCGAAGAACAACCGGTCCTCCTGAGCGAAGTCGAAGGAGCACTTCCGCCTCGCGCAGCAAGTGGCAGCTCGACTTCGCTCGCAGGGTTGATCGAAATAGGGAGCGCTCACCGTTCATCCCGAGAGAAGTCGAGGGATTACCTCGCCTTCGAGGGGCACGTGCCCCCTCGACTGCGCTCGGGGAGACCGGTATCGGAGTCATTTCTATTTCTGCCAACCCTCTCGATGCGAACGGTGTGGGCTGTTCTTCAGGAGCGAAGTCGAGGGAGCACTTTCGCATCGCGCAGCAGTGGCATCTCGACTGCGCTCGATGCGAACGGTGGGTTGTTCCTGAGGAGCGGTGAGCGGTTCTCGATCGGTCAGAATCACTGTGGCCAGCTCAAACCCCGATGATCAAAAAGATCGCCGCGACCAAGAAGTCGAGAAGCAAACACCCCATACAAGCCTCGACCACGCCGGTGGTCACCGCCTCACCCACCGCGCTCGCGCCGCCCCGAGCCCTCAACCCGCGCAGCGAAGCAGCCACCGGAATGAACGCCCCGCAAACGATCGCCTTCACCACCGCGCACGCCACGTCACCCGGATCGACCATCGCGGGATCCATGAACGCCCGGCCATCTGCCCCGAACACGTAGCTCACGGTGAGCACCGCCGAGAGCGTGGCGAAAAACGTCCCCACCACGGTCAGCAGCGGCAGCGTCAACGTCGAGGCGATGATCCGCGGGGCCACCAACTCAGCCAACGGATCAGCCGCCGACAACTCGAGCGCTTCGATCTGCTCATTGACCGACATCGCCCCCAGCTCAGCCGAGGTCGACGCGGCCTGACGCGACGCCGCCAGCAACGCGGTCAACATCGGCGCGAACTCCCGCAGGATGAGCTCGAAATACGCCGGGCCCACCACGGTGATGTTGCCGGTGTACTTGCGTGCCTGCGCGTACGCGATGGTCACCATCACGGTGCCGAAGAAGGCGAGGCCCGCACCGACCAGCAGGCTCGACTGCGTGCCCAGGTCGCCCATCTGCCGGAGCACCTCGCGCCACAACACGCCTTCCCGTCGCGCGCTGCGAAGCGAACGGCTGAAGAGCAGCGCCTGCGCGCCCAGCGTGTGAATCACCGTCATCCGAACAACCTCGCCAGCATCGGCGTGAGCAGGAAGTCGAGCGTGAAGATCGCAGCGCAGCTGGTGACCACCGCTGCCGCAGCCGCCTGGCCGACGCCGCGCGCACCACCCGACGCCCGCAGACCCGCAGCGGTCGACACCACGGAGATCGCCAAACCAAATGCAGTGGTCTTCGCCACGCCGCCCACGAGGTCACCCCAACGCAACATGTCGGAGAACGCCTGGAAGAAGATGCGCACCGGGAGATCGAGCGTGAAGTACGCGGCGACGGCCTCCCAGCCGATCGCCACCATGAAGGTCGTGGTGGTCAGAAGCAGCACCGACAACACGCTGGCCACCACCCGCGGCGCCACGAGGATGCGAAACGGATCGAGCGAGATGCCCTTGAGCCCTTCGATCTGTCCATTGACGGTGAGCAGGGCCAGCTCGGCTGCGTTGCGTGCGCCGATGCGGGCGGCCATCACCAGCCCGAGCAGGAGCGGGCCGAACTCCCACATCAACGCGAACCCGGCGGCCCAGCCCGTGTAGAGCCGCGCGCCGAACTTGGTGGCATAGACGCCGGCCTGCAGCACGACCGTGGCGCCGATCAGCGTGGCGGCCCCGAGCGAGAGCGGCAACGAGCGATAGCCGAACAACACCATCGCGCGGCCGAGCTCGCCCCGGTTGAGTCGCGGCAAGTGAATCAGGGTGCGCCCGAACACCAGCATGTTCGCCCCCACCAGGCGGGCCAGCGACATCGTCATCGCGCCCAGCCATCGCACCACGCTCACCCGGCCACCTTGCCTGCGACGAGGCGGATCGATCGTTGCGTGGGCAACGACGGCACGGGGTCGGGCAGGGCGACGATCAGCGTGCGGCCCATAGAGATCTCGAGCAGCAGCTCGGCGATCGATCGTTCCGTCACCGGATCGAGACCCGCGAACGGATCGTCGGCCAGCAACACACGAGGGCGCGCGACGATCGCCCGCGCCACGCCAGCGCGCTTCTTCATGCCGCCCGACAAATTCTCTGGGTGTTTCTGCGCCGCGGTGGTGAGCCCGACCCGCGCCAGGGCTTCGGCGGCCCGCTCCTGGGCTTCGGCTTCCGGCACCTTGCGTTTGCGCAGCGGCAACAACACGTTCTCCAGCACGGTCATCGAGTCGAACAACGCGTCGCTCTGAAACACCATGCCGAAGGCGACCTGCGCTTCACGTTTTTCCTGCGCCGTGCGTTGGGTAATCGGCACCTCATCCCACGATACGTCGCCCGACGTCGGAGCGACCAGGCCCGTGAGACACTTGAGCAGCGACGTCTTCCCGCCCCCCGCGGGACCCCAGAGCACGGTGCGGCTGCCCACGGGGAACTCGAGGGTGAGCTCATCGAGCGCGTGCACGATGCCGAACTTCACTGAAAGCTGGTGGGTGGAGAGGCGCATCGAAGGAACCCAAAGGCTACCTCTGCCGAGTGCCAGAGTATGGTTTTGGTCGTGGTCACGAGCGCAGATCAACTCCAACAAGACCTCGAGCGCCTTCTCGCGGCAGGATGGGTGATGCGATCGTTCTGGGTGGTGCTGATGTTGTGCGGCTGCGGCGGCCCGCCAAATCCCTGCGCGAACGTGCCCTGCAGCGAAGGCCGGGTCTGCGTGGTGCGCGATCTCGACAAGGTGGCGTGCGAGGTGCCCGACGCCGGAGCGCCGTGAGCGCTACTTCTTTCCGATGAACCGCTTGATGGACAGCTTGCGAAAGCCCGTCCACGACTGACGCACCACTGCGGTGCTGAACAAGAAGATGGTCGCGGCGATGCCGAAGATCCCCAGCACGGGAACGCCCCAGATCTCAAAGGGCTTGCCCGCGAAGGCGATGAAGGTGCCGATGATGAAGCCGCACGCGCACAGGCCCGCGAAGGCGACCACGGCGAAGGAGCGCAGGGTCTGGTTCAGCTCCGACATCTGATCGGACTTCACCGTCACGGTGAACTTGCCTGACTCGAGGTCGAGCATGATCTGCTGCAGTTGCATGGGCAGATCGCTCGCCGCGCCCTGGAGCCTCAGCAGCGTCTTGAGCACGCCGCCTTGCAACTGAGTGGGGTCATAGCGCTCGGCCAGCAGCTTCTTGGCGTACGGCAGGAAGATCTCGTTGATGGGCAGCTCAGGATACAGCGAGCGGAGCACACCTTCGATCGCCACCGAGGCCCGCGAGAGGATCGCGTACTCGCGCGGGATGCGGATCTTGTACTTCACCGCCAGGTTCAAGATGTCCGCGAGCAGGTGCCGGGTGTTCACGTCTTTGAGCGACGTGGGCAGGTAGGTGCTCAAGATCGCCTCGATGTCGCCACGGAAGGCGATCATGTTGGTGCGCGTGTCGGGCGTGCCGAGGCGGTACAGCAGGCGGGCCACCGACTCCGAGTCTTTCAGGCCGACGGCGAGCACCAGCTGCACCAGGGTGTCTTGCATCTGGCGGGTGATGCGGCCGACGAGGCCGAAGTCGATGAGCCCGAGCACCGGGCCTTCGAGCACCAGCAGGTTGCCCGGGTGGGGATCGCCGTGGAACAGCCCGTCTTCGAAGAGCTGCTTGAACGCGCCCTCGAGGATCGTCTTGGCGATGGTCTTCTTGCCTTCCTCGTCGAGGTTGGCGTGCGTGAGGTTGGGCGCCTCGAAGTACTCCATCGTGAGCACGGTGCGCGCGGTGAGGTCGTCGTAGACCTTCGGAATGCGCGTGTGGGTGATCGCGAGGTGGTTCTTGTAGAAGGCTCGAATGTTCGCGGCCTCGTTCAAGAAATCGAGCTCTTCGTGCACCGCCTTGTCGAACTCTTCGATGATGCCGGTGGGCGTGTAGACGCCGACCTCTTCGATCACCGCCTCGAGCGCGCGGGCGATGTAGTGGAGCACCGAGAGATCGGCGCGCAGCTGCTCGGTGATGCCCGGGCGCTGCACTTTGACGATGACCTTCTCGCCTTCTTTGGTCTTCGCCTTGTGCGCCTGCGCCATCGAGGCGGCAGCGACTGGCTCAGCCGAGAACTCGGCGAAGACCTCTTCGAGCTCCCTGCCGAACGCCTCGCGGATGACCTTGCGCACCTGATCGAAAGGCACCGGTGGCACGTCGTCTTGCAGCGTCTCCAGCTCTTCGATGAACTCCCGCGGGAGCAGGTCAGCGCGGGTCGACATCACCTGGCCGAGCTTCACGAAGGTGGGCCCCAGCTCAGCGAGCATCAGGCAAAAGCGGCGCGCCGCGGTGGCGGCACGAGCCGAATCAGCCGTCTCGGGTTTCGACTCTTCTTTCTTGCGAAGGCCCGTGCGCTCCAAAAGATCCGCGAAGCCGAAACGCCCCGCGATGAGCGAGATCTGCCGCAGCCGCTTCAGGTCCTGGAAGGCCTCGCGAATCACGGGCTCACCCAACCACGGGAAGTGAAGACGGGCAAAGTCCTCTACTCACTGAGGCGATCGATGGCCCTGCGCTCTTCGATGTCGCCGACGAGCCGGCCACAGGCTGCGAATCATGGGCGCGCGATCCGGTACCGATAGATGGGCGTTCGATACAGGTCGGGAGCAATCACGGTCGACTCAGGCTGCTTGCCCCGCCACGCGAAGGTGTGGCTGATCACCGTCGCGCCGTTGCGCAACTCGGCCTCGAACTTCGGCCCCAATCGAGTCATCGCGCCGGTCCACAGGTAGGCGATCACGAGCTGCGCCTCTTTTAGATCGGCCTGATGAAAATCACCGAAGCGCACGGTGAGATTTATTCGGCGCTGCACCGCCAGCCTGAGCTTGCAGAAGAGAAACGGAAAGGGCGATCGCTCCCAGCCGATCACCCGGGCGCGGGGGCACTTGTCTGCGATCGCCCAGGCCAGCGTGCCCCAGCCTGCGCCGAGTTCATGCACTTCACCTTCGAGGTCAGAAGAAATGAGCGCGAGCACCTGCTGCTTCACCTTCGCGCCTGTGGGCATGGGCGAGATGCCGAGCGTCAGCGTGCTCCAGAAAATCGACACGAGCGCGAGGCACACGATGGCCAGGGCGATGAGCTCTGCGACGAACACGGCCGCACCTTGCGACAGGTCAGCCACGAAACGAAGCGGCTCGCACTGGGGCTCGATCTGGTCGAGTTCTTCCAGATCTCCGACGCCCACCGGGCCTCTCGAAAGGAAGAGGGCCAGACCCCACACAGTGCGGGGTCTGGCCCGTGGTTGTGAGGCCCCGCGCGATGCCGGTACCTTTCCGCGCATGTTCCGATTGATCGTCGCGCTGGTGGTGGGGCTGGGCTTGGGCTGCTCGAAGAGCTCCGAAGTGAGCCAGGCCCGCCAGGCGGAGTGCGAAGTGCCCAGCGGGGATGGTGGCGAGCCCGAGGTGGTCGGGCCCCCGATGACCGCGTTGCGGCAGCTCCGCCGCATGACCCTGGTGACGACCGACCGGTTGCCCACGCGCGAGAAGGTCAACGCCCTCGCCGCGATCTCCGACCAGAGCGCTCAGAAGGCGTGGCTCGCCGAAGAGTTCACCCGGCTGCTCAACGACCCGCTCTTCTACGACTCGATGGTCGACTTCGGCCACGCGTGGATGAACATCCCGCCCGTCGCGAACATCGCTGATCAACCTGAGTACGGGCTCCCGCAGCAGCGCGCCATCACCACGTGTCCTGCGGGCACGTTGCACGCCGGCAAGTGGGCCTCGCCCAACATCTTCGCGAACCTCACGCCGTGTAACGGCACCCGCTACGACGGCTCGCCCGCGGTGGTGCGCAGCATCGAGCCCTGGTGGGCCGAGGGCACCACCATCGAGGTGGTGGGCATCGACGGCGACCAGAGCCCCACGCTCACGTTGCCCAGCGGCGAAGTGATCAACTGCAGCGAGGCCACCGGTGCCGGCTATTCGACCGACTCTGCGCGAACCTGTGGTTGCGGGCCGCACCTCGTCTACTGCCTGCCGGGTGGTGCGTTGCAGGACTACAAGGCCTTCATCCTGGGCAACCCGCAGGGTAGCCGGCGCCTCGCGTGGGACGAGCCGGCGCGGCTCTTCGCGCACCTCGTGTGGCACGATCGGCCGTTGGCCGATCTGATCACCGGCGACTACTCGGTGGGCCCGGTCAACGTGCAGTCGAACTACGTGCGATACGCGGGCAACCTGGGAAATCAGGCGATCGAGAACGCAGATCGCTGGTGGCGGGCGAGCGGGTGGACCACGCCGACCGATCCCCACCACGCGCCGACCGATCAGCTCGGCTGGAGCGAGTTCAAGATCGCCGACCGCAACCCGTTTCTCCTCGCGCAGCGCGACTACCGCTTCGATCCGCGCACCGACGCACGGGGCATGAAGGGCGTGCCCTCGGCAGGCATGATGACGATGCCCGGTGTGCTCGGCGGGCTCACCCGGGAGCGCGTGCGGGGCGCCCGCCTGCTCGAGATGTTCGCCTGCGAGACCTTCGCGCCGCCGCCTCCCACCGCACACTTCGCGCCTTACGTGAACGATCCCGCGGGGGGGGGCCCGTGCGTCACCTGCCACGCGCGCATCGACCCCGCCTCGATCCACTTCAAGCGCTTCATGCGCACGGGCCGCGGCTTTCATATGCTGGGCATCGGCAACGCGCACGAACCCAGGGCGTGGGTGACCGGCCAGTACCCCTATGGCGGAGACCCGTGGGATCGCATTCGCCGCCTCTGGGCCTTCGACACGCACATGACGCCGGTCAGCGAGGCGCAGGCGATGGTCGAGCCCGAAGCGCGCTTCATCGACTTCCTCCCGCCCGAGCAGACGCTCTACGGAGCGACCAGCGACGGCACCGTCGGCCCCCTCGGGCTGGGCAAGCTCCTCGTCTCGTCGGGCGCGTTCGACCGCTGCGTGGTGCGGCGGCTGCACCGGCGCTTCGTGGGCCGTGACGTCGAACCGACGGCAGAAGCGGGCTACCTCGAGGCCCTCGTGGCTCAGTTCCTCGCAAACGATCGCAAGGCGCGCCCCTTCGTGCAGTACCTTTCCACGACGCCCGCCTTCAGGAGTGGCCTGTGAGAACGATGCACGTGGTGTCGTTGCTGCTGCTCGGCTCGTGCACCGGGCAGATCACCCACCCCAACGCCGATTGCCCGCCGCCGCCAGGCACCAACAGCCAGACCGAGCGCATCCGGCTGGGTCTGGCCCCCACGTGTGCGGGTTGTCACTCGACCGGAGACACCGGCTACTTCGCTTCGGCCACCGCCTTCGACGCGCTCCTCGCGCGCAACGCGCGGCTGGTCTCACCGGGCAAGCCTGACGAGAGCGAGCTCATCGCGTTGCTGGAAGGCCGGCGGGCCAACTCGTCGCAAAGACAGATGCCGATCAGCGGCGATCCCTTCAGCACGCTGGATGCTGAGGGCAAGACGTCGATTCACATGGCAGAGGTGCGCGCGTGGGTGACCCACCTCGAAGCACCCGGCGTGAGCACCCTCGCGGACCCCTCCGTTTCGGCGGCCCACCGGCTCGACGCCACGTTCGTCGAGGTGGGGCTGCGTGAGCTGCTGGGGCTCGCGGAGGCCGACTTCTACCAGACCATCTCTGACTACGGCGTTCCCAACCTCGAGCCGCTCAGCCCCGAACTCTACGATCTGCGCTCGCCCGATCGTGCCCCGGGGCAGCGCAACTCATGGGGCCGCTACACGGCGCTGGGGGGGGCGGCTGCGACCACCAGCGCGCATCTCGACACCACCATCTCCACCTCGTTCGCGCAGACGCTCATTCCGCTCTCGCAGCAGTGGTGCGGCATGGCAGTGCGCAAGGCAGACAACCGGGCGCTGTTCACCGTGGCCACCCGGGCCACCCGCTCGACCGATCGCGCGGCCGTGCGCGCACAGCTGGCAGACTGGCACCTGCTGTTCCTCTCTGAGGCGCCGACCGAGGCCGACCTCGACGACGTCATCGATGGCGTCTTCGTGCCGCTGGAGACCGCCAGCCAGAACCCCGAAGCCGCGTGGATCGGCGCGTGCTCGTACTTCGTTCGCCACCCGCTGTTCATCTTCTACTGAGAACGACATGCGTCCATCACGACGAGACCTCTTGTTGGCCAGCCTGGGTGCAGCGCAGCTCGGCCTGCTCGACCGCTTCAGCATGTTGGGCAAGGCGTGGGCACAGCCGGTGGTCGACAGGCCCACCAAGCTGCTGACCATCTACATCCCCGGCGGCATTCACCACGAGTTCGTCTGGGGTCAGTTCCCCGACGATCGCCTCGCGCGCTTCATGCCACCCGCCGCGATGATGCCGGGCGTCTTCTACGACCGGGGCGACGTGAAGAACCTGGATGGAACGGGCGACGCTCAGGCCGATGAGCCGATTCGCCGCTTGCGCTCCCACATCACCTGGAACCCGGCTAACCCGTCGGATCGTTCGATGGGCGAGCCGAACAACAAGGGCTACGCGTGGGCCGAGCCGAACTACAGACTCTTCGAGAACGTGGCGTTGATCCTCGGCGTCGACCAGGGCACGGCTGCGCACGAGAGCGGGGTGGTGGCCTCGATGTGCGGCATCGCTGGCGCGAACTACGTGGTGCCCTCCATACCCGCGCGCGTCGCCAATCACTTCTTGAGCGCGTTTCCCGATCGCGCAGTGCCCAACGTGACGGTGATGGGCGCTCCCCGGGCGCCTGCGGTCACCTTGCCGGCGGTCGCCGATGCGTCGACGGTGGCCTCGATTCAAGACCTGCAGTTCGCGCTCTCCGACAAGCGGGGCAACTGGAACGGGCTGCGCTCACGGCGCTCGGTGCCGGCCTTCGCCTTCGACGGTACACCCACGGGCCAGGCCGAGCTCACCGTGGTGGAAGAGGCCGTGCTCAAGGCCGTGCGCGGGCGGCGCGGGCGGGTCAACGCGGCGACCGATGGTGCGATGGGCACGCTCTACGACACCTACGCGGGCGTCTCGAAGACCATCGCGCGCAACATCGTCGACACACTGGAGAACACCAAAGGCGTCGAGAAGCTCCCCCTCGACATTCCCTGGTGCCCGGGGCGGGGCCGGTTCGGTTGGCAGATAGGGTACGCCGACTTCTTCGCGGGCGATGCGACGTGGGCCAACGAGTTTGATCTCGCGCTTCGATTCTTGAAGAGCGATCTGGCGACGGCCGTGACCTTTCGCATGACGCCGACCTTCGCGTTCGACTCACACTTCTCGAACCCGTACCCGGGCCACAGCACCCACCTGCGCGGCGTGATGGAGTCGATCGCCCGTTTCCTCATCGAGATGAAGCTCACGCCCTCGAAGTCGCGCGCCGATCGATCGTTGCTCGACGAGACCCTGGTCTACGTCACCAGCGATTTTGGGCGCTCCCTGCCGATCAGTGGTGGCTCGGATCACAACCCCACGCACGCCGCGGTGCTGGTGAATGGGCTCATTCAAGGCAATCGAATGCTCGGTGGTATCGCCGACAACGGGCTGGGCGCTCCGATGGCGTTCACCGAAGAGTCGGGGGAGAAGGCGATGCGGGCGCCGTCAGCGCGCGACGTGGCGGCGACCATCAGCGCGGTGATGGGGCTGAGCACCACCGAGGCCTTCATGCCCGGGGGCTACGGCGTGCCCGACGGAATCCTTCGCTGAAGACCCCAACCTCGCGCCCACGCCCACCCGGTCTTGGCCGCACACACGCGGTGAGGCGCTCTTAGTTTCACGCTCCTTCAACTTTCGAACTGGGAGCACACATGCGAAGTCTGGCCATCGTTTTGAGTGTGACGTCGGCAGCCTTGTTGACCGGTTGCCCCTCGCAGGAGTCGCTCTGCAAGTCGGGGGTCGATCAAGTCTGCGAGCGCGAATACGAGTGCCAGCCGCAGCAGGTCAAAGACTCCTCGCAGTTTCAGGCGGCCTTCGGGACCAGCGTGCAGAACTGCAAAGACACCCTCTACGCCAATCCGCTCAAGCCGGCCGGCGCCCAGGGCTTTGCGTGTGCCAGCCTCACCACCGACACCCAGCTGTGCGCCAATTTGGGCGTACCCACCGCCACCACGTTCGACTTGAGCAACGCGATCAAGTGCAAGGACGAGCGCGCGAAGCTGGAGTGCTCGGCCTTCCTCGCGCAGGTCAACCCGAGCGGCCCCGGTGGCCAGCCTCCGCCCGCGGTGTGCAGCCAGCGCTGCAAGTGATCACTTCGCGCGCGGGGCGAGCCTTCGAACCCATTGGGCACCGAGCTTCTTGCGCGAAGGCTCGACCATGAAGGGCGCCAGCGCCCCCCCGGGATCCATGTGAATGCGATGTTCGAGGCGCACGCGGCCGTCGTCGATCGCCTCAAACACGAAGCTGCCTGCGAGGTGTTTGAGGCGCATCAGCCCCGGCCGCACCGGCGCATCGTCCACCGACACGAAGTCCACCCGGCACCCGCCCGATGCGGGATGCGTTCGCGTGCGGCTGAGCACGTAGTCGCGCGGGCTGATCACCGGCGGTGCGATCTGCTCGTAGGTGACCCGGGCGTGGGCGCTCTCCTCGAGCACCTGGCGCACGGTGACGTGCGGTTCACCCGGTTCGATCTGCGCCGTGCCGAACGCTGCGCTGCACAACGTCTCCACGTCGCCCCGGATCTCGAGCGTGAAGCGGAGCTCCTTGAAGCTGGAGCCCGGCACCCGGCGTGACGCAATGGCTACACCGTCGTGCACACCGCACGGCTTGAAGCCACCCGCCCCCAGCAGCACGAGCAGTGCGCTCACCATCAAGTGGGTCTGCATGCGGTCCGCTCTCCCCCGGCCCCGGCTGATCTCAGGGCCGCATGAATCCGCTGCAAAGGGGGAGCCGGACAGCGGGTGCCCCCTTCCCCTCTCACCGCGGCTCGAGACGGAGAGGGTTACTGACCCGCACCTCGCGAGCTCAGGCTCGTCAGTCCCCGCGCGTGAGCTCGTAGACGCCGATGGGGCGCTCGGGAGGCTTGACGCCCACGGTCCACTTGTTCATCGCGACGTGCCAGCCCTCTGCCTGCATGGCTTCGAGCAGGGCGAGGCTCCCTTTTCGAAACGGGTCAGAGAGGAGGATTGTCCCGCCGGGGGCGAGGTTCTCGTCGAAGATCCGCCGGAGGTGGGCGTGCATCGAGGCGGCATAGAGGACATCTGACGCGAGGATGAAGTCGTACAGGTTTGCATCTGCCCACGCGGTCCAGTCGGCCGCGCGGTGCTCGATCGACGTGAGGCCGTTCTCTTGCGCGTTCCTCCTGCACATGTGGAGCGCCACCTCTTGCCGTTCGGTCTGCACCACCCGTGCGCCGAGCGAGGCCGCGATGATCCCCGGGAGCCCGGTGCCAGCGCCGAGCTCGAGCACGCGCTTTCCGGCGAGCGGGCGTGAGGCGAGCTCGTGCGCGAGCGCGATCGACGAAGGCCAGAGCACGATGCCGTAGGGGAAGCGCGACAGCTCGCTCCCGAGCAACCGCTGCTCGTCGTCGATGCTCAAGATCGCTCCAGCATGGAGGATCCTCAACGCTCTTTCTCCGAGCTGCAGGTGGTAGGTCTCGAGCGGGAGATCGCCTTCGGTGGTGCTCAGCACGTGCGGTTCGTTCGCCATGGTTACACAGGCCGCTCGGGGTGGTCATCGATGAGGGTGAGCGAGCACGAGTTGAGCTCGTGCTCCAGCTTCCGGGTGCGAACACGAGTGGCCATGGGCTGACGTCTTAGTTCAACGGCAGCGCGGCGCCCGATGCCCGAACTCCACAGCGCATCGCGGCAAGGGGAGGACCTGGTTTCGTCACGCTTCGAATCGATGAATTGCCTTCACCACCGACTCAACCCTCCACGTCGCGCGCGCCTTCACTTTCGAGCCGCTCGAGCCACTTCGCCTTCTTCGCGGCGTCGAGACCCCTCGCGTTGAACACCAGCGTTCTGCGCACGGGGGCGAACCCACAGAAGCTCAACGTCCCCCGACCGAACGAACCCGCCAGCGAATCGTGGTGCGCCAGCCGGTACCAGAGGCTCGGGCTGTCCATCGTCGTCACGTAGCGCGTCGACTTACCCGCCATCAGCCCGGTCGGCAGCGCCTTCCCCTCGAACTTGAAGGCCCACCCGGGCAGAAACAGCCGGTCGATGAGTCCTTTGAGCATCGCGGGCAAGCCCACCCACCAGGTGGGGAACACCCAGGTCACGTGCGAGGAAGCCTCGAACGACCTGCGCAGTTCAGCGAGGTCAGGCTCGTCGACCATCCGCTCGCGATAGGCACCGCGGAGCACCGGGTCGAACCGCAGCTTGTTCACGTCGAAGTGTCGCACCGTCGCGCCTGAGCGCTGGGCCCCGTGGAGCCAGGCCTGCGCGAGCGATGAGTTCAGAGAGTCCTCTGCGGGGTGCGCCGTAATCAGGGTCGTGAGGGTCATGGGCAGGTGAGTACCCAGGCCGCGGCCCCGTGGCTCCTGCGACGAATGCATGAGACACATGCATTCATGCATGAGCAACCGAACTGGGACGATCTGCGGTTCTTCCTGGCCGCCGCCCAGCACCGAGGCTTCGGGGCCGCCGCTCGTCGCCTCGGGCAACAGCAATCCACCGTCAGCCGCCGCGTCGCGGCCCTCGAAGCGCGGCTGGGCGCTGCGGTGTTCGACCGCACTGCGAGCGGTCTGACGCTGACCTCGCTGGGTCGCTGGGTCCTGGGTGAAGCGCAGGTGATGGAAGCGGCGCTCACGCGAGTGGCCGACGCCGCTTCTGCGACGGAGAAGGTGGTGGAAGGCGTGGTGCGGGTCGCCATGACGGAGACCCTCGCAGCCGCCTTCATCATCCCCGAGGTCTTGCCCGGCTTGCTCGAGCGACACCCGAAGCTGCGGTTGGATCTCGTCATCTCGGACAGCTCGGCTGATCTCGGTCGGCGTGAGGCCGACATCGCCGTTCGGTTCTTCCTGACGCCGAGCGGCGATCTCCTCACCAGGCGGGTCGCGCGGCTCCACACCGCAGTGCTTGGCTCGCGTCGGCTGGGAAGGTCGCTCCAGCGCAAGCCGCTCGACCAGTGGCCCTTCGTCTCGGCGTACCTGCCCAACGGGGTCGCGCCCGAAGATGCGTGGCGAGAGCACGTGGCGAAGGGCGAAGTGCGCGTGAGCACCAACAGCTTTCACGCACAGGTCGAGGCCGTGCGCGCAGGGCTCGGGGTCGCGGTGTTGCCGCAGAGCCTCTGTGAGCCGTTGAACCTCGTGCCCATTGCCCTTCCGGCTTCGGCGCCCGCGCCCCCCGACCTCGATCTGCATCTGGTCACGCCGCGAGCGCTGCGCCGCGTTCCCCGCATCGCCGCCGTCTTCGAGGCGCTCTCGGCTTCCCTGGGCGCCCTGAGGTAGGCCGAGGGAGGGTTCATCGAAATGGGAACGAGGCCCGCAGCGGAGAAACGACCTCGAGGCGAGGTCCGTCCACCCGGTTGTGCCTGCGCAGCGGGCCTCTGTCAGAGTGCGCCCATGCTGAGTGTCCTGGCCGCCGTCATCCAGAGTCTGGCGACGACCGCCTCGAAGACGAAGCCTCGTCGGCACTGAACTCGCTCACCTCGCCCTGACGGGGAATCGCGGTAAGCGCGTTCTGCCACGCGAGCGCCAGGTCTTCCGACACGCGGCGAACGTAGCTTGGGTATGCGCTCGCTGGCACTCACCTCAGCGTCGGTGTTGCGAAGGTGCCGAGCTCGGCACCACTGCGTCCGTCCGCCTGCCGACCGGCTTGAAGAGCCAGCGCCGTCGCCCTGATCAGCTCGAGCAGCCTCGAGCGCGAGATCTATCCTCGAGTTGCCCATGAAGAAGGGATCGCCATGAGCTTGAGCGCGGTTCTTCCTCTGAGTGCGGGTCACTCGTCGGGGTCGTCACCCAGCAGCACCGCGACATGGAGTTCGACCGAGTCAAAGGGCTCAGCGCGAACGTGCTCGCTGGCTTCTGCGCGCAAGGCGACGAGGTACCCGTCGGGGTGATGGCGGTAGACGCTGAGCGTGCGATCGACCTGATCGAGGATCCAATAGTGGGGGACGCCAGCCTGGTGGTAGCGCCGCAGCTTGGTCACCGTGTCGGTCGTGCGATTTGATTCGCTGACGATCTCGCACAGCCAATCGGGGCGCTGCGAGATGGGCCGCACCTCGGGCAGAGTCGGCATGCGGTCGCGTCGCCAACCAGCGAGGTCCTGTGGCTGGGCCAGTCACTCGGCGATGGTGTGTGGCCCTTCGCGCGAAGCGGGTTTGCTCATGAACGCAGTCTATGCGGCTGGTTTCCGCCGCGCGATGCGGTCGGTGTCGATGCGAAAGAAGCCGACGCCGCCGAGGACGAGATTCTCACCTGGGGCCCAAAGTGGTGCGTATTCGCCAATCAGTCGTGAAGCACCCAAACCTCGCGGACTATCCGGCTTGCCGGCGCCTCGAGCACGCGCCCCCGGACTCCGCGGAGCACGGCGCTCGAGAGCACCTGGGACGGGCGGCTGACCCGGAGCGCTTGACCCGCGACCTGCAACACGAGGACAGGGTGCGAGCCGCCCTTCGCTGAGCGCTCCATCTTGCCTACGCCACCTGCGGGTTGAACCTCTTGTTCTTCGTGCACTGCCTCGGTCGCGTCGTTTCAGGGAGGCTCGGTCACTCGTCGACGTTCCAGTCGTCGACGATCTCGTAGTGGTCTGCCCATTCCTGGTGGCGACAGTCTCCGCAGCGCATGAGCGTCAGCTCCATCATGTGCTCGACCTCGGCGGCGTTGATCGACCTGCACTTCGGGCAGCGAACCACCCGACCCGTGGGGCGCTTCTCGATGAGGCCCATGCGCTCGACGGCCTCGGTATGCGTGACCCGCAGAAAGCGGAAGTCGTCGACCTCGGCGCCTTCCGCTCGGGTTCTGGTCCACGCTTCGACCCACCGCGCGGCGCAGCCGCTGCACTGCATGACGCGCTCGCAGACCCTGGCTATCTGGGTGCGGAACCGCTCGTCACGGGCGAGCACCGGGGAGACGCAACACGTTGGGGCTGGGAGCCACTGCATGCCCGCCGAGCGTAGCGCCCGCCGGTGGTGTCCTCCGATTGCTTCTGTCGGTTTGCGCGCGGTTGCGCTGACGTGCCGGCTCGAAGTGGGCTCTGGTCCTCAGCGTGAACGATGTCATCGACGAGCTACTGGCGCGGTGTGGGCCGCCGCGACTCATCATCGAGAACCTGAACCGGTCTCCTTCGAAGGGGAGACCTGACCTGCAGGTCAAATCGGGCTCGAGCGAATTCCTCGTGGTGAAGGCTCGGCAGATGACGCCGCTCGAGCGCTTGCCAGACACGCTGCGGCGGCTCACGTCACAAGGACTCAGCGCAGTTCAGGTCACATCGGCAGGCGACTTGTCGGCTGTCATCACGACCGCTGATGTGGCGCCGTTGAGTCGAGAGGACTTCAGAGGCTTCGTTCGGGAAGGAAGGGTCGTCTCGGTCGGCAGCTTCAGAATGATGGGTGACGAGTATGACGTGTCGCTTCGGGTCGTGAAGCAGGTGCACGGAGCAACCATCAACGAATGCTTCCTCTTCGAGTCCTCGGCCTCGTTTTCAGTCGGTGGAGTCGACGACTGCACCGCCGCCGCCCTGGTGGAGCGCCTGTTGTCGTCGCTTGATCGTTGGTGAAGACCTCAACCTCGCGCGGCTCGAGGAGGACCTGCATCAGCCAGGTGGTCAGGCCGCCGGACGGTCCGGTTCCGCGCCGGGTACCCAACGGATGGCAGCGAGCGAGCGGCCTCGCCGCTGGAGTCAGCTCATCGGCGCGGGCTGGGGCTGGTGAACGAGGCGGTGCGAGTCAGGGGTGCTCGAGCGCTTCTCCGAGTCGTCGGAGCCACGCACGCTGCCACTGACGCGCTCGCCGGAGCGCAGCTGCGCGAAGGCGGTGGCGTCTGCCCAGTCGTCGTCGTTCATGTCCAGGCGCTTCGACCAGCTGTCCCTTGCGCCCTCCAGCTCCTGCACGGTCTCGGCCGGCAACGGCCTGGGGGGAACGCACAAACCGCCGACGATCGCCTGCAGCGCCTTGCGCGGGTCCTCCTCCTTCGCGACATCCGCGAAGTTCAAGTCGACGCTCACCCGGGCTCGCGAGCAGCGCCAACCCCGCGGCAGTGGACCACTTCTTCACCGTGCCATCTCGCATCGAGACGCGGCGAAGCAGAACCGCTCAGTTGTCTCGCGCTGGCTCACCTCCGGCGACTCCTCGAGCTTCATGCGCTCTTGCCGAGCATTCACTCGATGCGGCCGAGGCGGCGCTGGGCACCATCGAACGTGCCCTGAGCAACGCGATCGCCATGATGTTGGGCTCAGAGGGCGAGGGCGACTCGAAGGGCGCGGTCCAAAGTCTTTATCCGCGCGGTGCTCAGTCGCCCTGTGAGGTGTTGCAGCCGGTCTTTCGACATCAGCATCAAGAAGTCGCAGCGAACCGACGATGGGTGCTCCACACCATCGCTCTCGTCGATCGCCACCTCGGTCTCGAGGCCCAGGTACTCGCTGTAGACCGGCGCGCAGATCACCGTCGAGACCAGGCCCGACGTGGAGACGAAATTGCGTGAGATCACCACGTAGTAGCCGGGCTTGTTTCCTCGCAGCGGCTCCTTCTCCCTGGACCGATACACCTCTCCGCGGATCACGGCTCGGCCTGTTCGTCGAGCGCGGCACGGGCCTGCGCGTTCAGCTTCTTGTGGTGTCGCCGGAGAACGCCCAGCTCGCGAGCCTCTCGTTGCAGTCGTTCGAGCTCGGCCACGTAGCGTTGAACGGCCTGTCGAATGAGCTCCGACCTGCTGGTCTTGATGCCCCGACCCCGGGTACGCAGCCGGTCGATGGCGGCCAGTGACGCTTCGTCGATCGAGATGGCGATGGTCTGCATGTCAAAAGCCTATGAGAAGTCTCATAGACTCGCCAATAGCTCCGGCGCACCCGGTCACTGGACGCCCCTCCCGGGTGCTGCCTCCAGCCACCGCCCCACCGCAGTTGTCAGAAGGGTCACCGCCTCTCGACCGATGACGTGCTGGTCGCCTGGTACGGCACCACCAACGCGCCGACCGCTCGGCATCGGACCTGAGAGTTCGAGCCCCCTGGGCACCAGGGCGATCGCATCTGACTTTCCGAGAGCCGAGCAAGATCGGTCCCTGGGGTGAGGGTGGCCCAGCGAGGGTGCTGGGTGGACGAGCGCGAGATTGCGATTGG
>JAYVFP010000320.1:0-7716 GCA_043773025.1 Archangium sp. | reverse complement strand
TACCTCGCCTTCGGGCGGTAAGTGCCCCCTCGACTGCGCTCGGGGAGACCGGTGATTGGAGTCATTTCTATTTCGGCCAACCCTGTCGGGATGACCGGCTGGCTGTTCCTTCGGGTGAATTCGCTGGCGAAGCCGGTCCCCTGCTCGAGAGGAACGGTGCGGTGCTCCCTCGGCGCTCTTCAGGGTCGCTTGAGGGCCGGCTGCTCGCCCGAACGTTCCCGCGCTCGTGGACCACGCTGCCGGGTGGGCTCGGCTTCCATGCCCAGCTGATACGCGGTCACCTTGTCGCGCCCACCCCGCTTCGAGGCGTAGAGCGCTGAGTCGGCGCAGTCGACCAACCGGGTCTGCTCGGTCGCATCGAGCGGCAACGTGGCGAGGCCGACCGAGATGGTCACCTTGCCACCGGGCTGGGTCTTGCCGTGCTCGAGGTTTCCTTCCGCGATGCTGCGGCGCAGCTTCTCAGCGACTTCGAGGCTCTCAGCGCGGGAGATCTGCGGCAGCAGCACCACGAACTCCTCACCGCCGTAGCGGGCGAGGGTGTCGACCTTGCGCAGGTTCTGCTTGAGCAGCTGGCAGACCCGCCGCAACACGTCGTCGCCCGCGGAATGTCCCGCTGCGTCGTTCAAGTGCTTGAAGTGATCGATGTCGATCATCAGCATCGTCAGCGGGGTGTCGAAGCGGCCAGCGCGGGCGATCTCTGCCTCGAGCTGCTGAAAGAGGTGACGCCGGTTGGGCACGCCGGTGAGCGGGTCGGTGATCGACAGCGTCACGGTCTGCTCGTGCAGCCGCGCGTTCTGCACGGCGAGGCCGACCTGGTCTGCCACCGCAGCGAAGAACTCCATCTCTTCAGGCCCGAAGTCGCTCTTGCGCGGTCGCTCGAAGTTGAGCACCCCGAGCAGCTCGTCACCGCGCACCATGGGCACCGCGAGCAGGCAGCCGCGCTCTTTGAGGCCCTCGCCGCGCACCTTGAAGAGATCGTCTTTCTCGAGGTCGGCCACGTACCAGCTGCGGCGCAGCTCGGCCGCGCGCCCACACACGCCTTCACCGATCGCGAAGGTCAGCCCCTCAGAGCCCACGTTCGGCGGGTGGGCCTTGAGCACCTCGAGCTTGCCGTCGGCGTTGAGCAACATGACGCTGAACTTCGCCACCTGCAGCTTGACGGGCACCACCGTGGTCACGCGCTGGAGCACCTCGTTCAGATCGAGGCTCGAGGCGATGGTGCGCGCGAGATCGTAGAGAATTTGCAGCTCAGAGACGCGGTTCTCGAGCTCGGCCTTGAGCTCGAGGTCGGTGCGCGCACGCTCGAGATCACGCTGCGTATCGATCTCGATGGCCTTGAGGTCGGTGAGCCGCGCCAACATGCGGTTGAACGCGAGCGCGAGGCCGCCCAGCTCGTCGCGCCCCAGATCCGGAGCGCGCACCACCAGGTCGCCGTCCTCCGCGCGCTTCATGATCGCTGCCAGCCGGGCGATGCGACGGCTGACGAATACCCGCACCGCCAGCACCACCGTGGCGCCGAGCATGAGCACGAACAGCGTGAGGAACCAGGTGGCGTTCAAGAACACCTGGGCCACCTCGGTGCGCAGCGCCGGCTCGTCGATGGTCAGCTGCAGAACGCCGCTGCGCAGGGTGGATTGCCCCGTGTGGCAACCACCGCAGGCCACGCCGCCCAACGGGTAGAGCACCTCGCCGCCCGCGCCGCTAATCCAGGGGAACAGGCTCGAGGGCGCCTCGAAGGTGGCTTGCCCTTCGCCGATGGCCAGCAGCCGCGTCGAGTCGGGCCAGGGCTTGTCTTCTTCTTCGATGCGGCGCGACCACTTCACCTGGCCGTCGCGCCCGATGATGCGCAGATCGGTCACCAGCTTGAGCGCCGACCAGTTGCTGCGCACGGCGTTGGTGACCGCGCGGTGCGCCACCCGAGGCGCGGTGCCTGGGGGCGTTTCTTCCACGGCGCCGAAGCTGGTGGCCACGAACTCCGCCAGGCCCAGCGCGTCGGTGCGGGTCTTCTCACGCACGGCGCGGTCCGTTCTGCGCCACGTCGTCACCGTGCCCAGGAGGGCAAGCAGCAGCGCCGGCACCGACACGGCGATCAACAGTCTGGTGCCGATGGTGTGCAGGGTGAGCCTTCCGACGGGTAGGGCGGCAGCATCGTGCAGGTGGACTAAGGTGGGAAGCGTGGAATTACTCACTGCGTCATCGATCAGCGTTCCCCACGGCTTTCCCACCCGAGCGGGCGGGGTGTCCGAAAGGCCTTTCGACTCGCTCAACACCTCTTTTGCGGTCGGCGACGACCCCCGCGCGGTGAAGGAGAACCTCGCCCGGCTGTCGGTCTCGGCACGCGTGGCCCCCGAGAAGCTGTATTTCGTCAAGCAGGTGCACGGCGATCGCGTGGTCGACGCGCGCACCTCGACCCCCGACACCGAAGCAGACGCCGTGTGGACAGACGTGCCCGGCACCGCGGTGGGCGTGCGCACCGCCGACTGCGTGCCCATCTTGATCGAGGATCCAGGCGGCCGGGTGGCGGCCGTGCACGCGGGGTGGCGCGGGGTGATGAGCGAGATCGTCGCGCGCACCGTCGAGCAGTTGGTGCAGCGGGGGGGCGAGCTGGGTGCGCTGCGGTTCGCGATCGGCCCCTGCATTCAGCGCTGCTGCTTCGAGGTCGACGGCGATCTCCCCCAGCGCTTCGAGGCCGCGTTCGGCGCGAACGTGGTGGTGCGAGCAGCCCAGAAGGTCAAGCCGCACCTCGATTTGCCGCTCGCCGTGCAGCAGACGCTCACCCGGTGGGGCGTGCCCGCGGACCACGTGGCCGTCTTGCCTCAGTGCACCATGTGCGATGCGCGCTTCTTTTCGCACCGGCGCGAACACGGCGTCACCGGGCGGCAGCTTTCGTTCATCACGCTGCCTTGCGCTGCAGCCCTGTAGCAGCGACCAGGGGGTCCTTTTCTTGACCCTGCGAGAGGCGGGTCCCTATCCTCTGTCTGCCATTCGCCCCCTTCTCGCCACTGCCTGTCTCGCGCTGTTTTCCTGCGCGACGGATGCCGTCACCCGCGCCGAACACGCCGAGCTGTTGGCGTCACTGCGAGCGCTGCGCGTCGAGAACACGCGCCTCGAGACGCGCGTCGAGCGCCTGGAGTCGGAAAAGAAAGTCGTCGTCTCGCGCTCTGCTTCTGCCGCGGCGACCACCACGCAGCCGGAGAGCGCGCGTGCCGCGTCGTCGTCTTCCTCAGGCGCGTTGCCGCCGCTGACCGTGGTGAAGTTGAAGCCGCGCAAGGAAGCCGCGCCGAAGCTTCAGACCAACGTGGAGATCGCCGAGCCGCCCGAGACGATCACCCAGGAGTTCAAAGATGGCACGCCCCCTGACGATGCCGACCTCGCGATGGCGCAAGCGCAGTTCGACCGCGGCCTCGAGATGATGAAGACGGGAAACTCCGAAGCCGGCGTCGCGCAGATGCAGCAGTTCGTCACCGACTGGCCGCGGCACCCCATGGCCGACAACGCGCTCTACTTTTCAGGCATGGCCTTCCTCGCCGCGAAAGACTTCGAGCACGCGCTGCAGTCGTTCGAGCGGGTGATCGCCCAGTACCCCGCGGGTGACGCGGTGCTCGACTCGATGCTCAAGTTGGCCGACTGCCGCTTGAAGCTCAAGGGCCCGCGTGAAGCGCGTGCCACGTGGGAAAAGATCGTCGCCACCTACCCGGGCACCGCGGCTGCCACCCAGGCCCAGGCCCGTCTCCTTTCGTCTTCTCAGACTCCCGTCGCTTCTCCGTAAGAGGTCCCCATGCGCCACCTGCTGCTGACCGCATCACTCACGCTGCTCACCTTTGCGCCCGCCCGCGCCTTTGCGCAGGCCGAACAGGACGACACCGGCGACGAAGAGAGCTCAGGGCCCGAGGGCAGCTCGACCATCGCTCCCGAGAAGAAGGCGCGGCAGCCGTCGAGCACCGGCAAGGCCTCGTCGCCGGGCACGCAGCACACGGTCGAGAAGGGCGACACCCTGTGGGACCTCTCGCAGAAGTTCCTCGGCAGCCCGTGGTACTGGCCCAAGGTCTGGTCGTACAACCCCGAGATCGCCAACCCGCACTGGATCTACCCGGGCAACGAGGTGCGCTTCTTCTCGTCGGGTGAAGAGGTGCCCACCCAGGTCGAGGTCGGCCAGCCTGAGTCCGAGGTGGATCAGGGCGAGATGTACGACGACAAGGTCACCGTCTTCGGGCAGATCGGTTTCCGCCCCAAGAACGCGCTCTCGGTGGCTTCGCCCGGCTTCGTGACCAATCGTGAAGTCGAAGAGTCGGGCAAGCTCTACGGCTCGTTCGCCGAGTCGGCGCTGCTGACCTATGCCGACCGCATCTACGTGCGCTTCGGCAAGAAGGCCCCGCGCATGGGCGAGACGTACCTGGTGTTTCGTCGCGGCGGAGAAGTGATTCACCCCGTCACCCGCGACCCGATTGGCTACATGACCGAGATCCTCGCCGAGGTGAAAGTCATCCGCATCGACAAGGACAACAGCGCCACGGTGCTGATCTCGAAGCAGTACGACGAGGTCGTGCGCGGTGACCTGGTGGGCCCCATCAACGAGCCGGTGGTTCGCGCCGTCGCGCCGCGCCCCAACGAGCGCGACGTGAAGGACATCTTCGTGGTCTCCGACGTGCGCCGCTACCCCACCATGCTCGGCGAGAACTCGCTGGCCATCATGGACAAGGGCAGCGACGACGGTGTGAAGCTGGGCAACGTGTTCACCGTCTACCGCCAGCACGATCCGCTTCCCCAGGACGCGCTGATGCAGCCGACCACCCTCGACGAGGGTTTCCCCACCGAAGACATCGGCCAGTGCGTGGCGTTCGATGTGAAGGCCAAGGTCACCTTGTGCCTGGTCACGCAGTCGATTCGTGAGTTCGTGCTCGGTGATCACGCCGAGATTCGCGTTTCAGGCTCGCGCCGCGCCGCGCGCTGAAAATGGTTGTCGGACCCCTGCGGTAGAGCAGGGGAATGAACACGGCAGAGCGAAGAGCGACGGCGGGGCTGTGGTCGATTCAAGGCATCGGCCCCATCACGCTGCGCGAGGTGCACAGACGCGCGGGCCCGGTGGGCGACCTGCTGGAAAAACCCGTCTCGGCCTGGGCGTCGCGCGTCGAATGGCGCGGTGACACGTACGCGCACGTGATGGCAGCAGGCTCGCTGGCCGCCGCCGCCGATCGAGTGGAACAGCGCTGCAACGCCCACCACGCGCGCATTCTGTTCAGCGGTGACCCCGGCTTTCCCTCTCGGCTCGAGGGCCTGCCCAACGCCCCCGCGCTGCTCTTCGCGTTCGGGCCGGGTACCGATGCGCCCCCGCGGCGCAGGCTGGCGATCGTGGGCACCCGCCGCATTCATTCCGACGCTGCAAAGCGGCTCGAGGACATCGCCGCCGAAGCCGCTGACTTCGGGCTGGGCATCGTCTCGGGTGCGGCACGAGGCATCGACCAGGCGGCCCATCGCGGTGCGCTCGCGGCGCGCGGCGAGACGTGGGCTTTTTTGGGCTCAGCGCTCGATGAGATCGACTTCGCCCAGCGCCAGATCACCCACGACATTTTGCAGAGCGGAGGCACCGTGTTCTCTGAATTTCCACCGGGCTTTCGCTCGAACAAGAACAGCTTCAAGCTGCGCAACCGGCTCATCTCGGGCGCGAGCGACGCGGTGCTGGTGTTTCGAGCGCCCAAAACCTCGGGTGCGCTCCACACCGCGACCTACGCGATGGAGCAGGGGCGGCCCCTGCTCGTCACGCCCGGAGACCCCTGGAACGAGAGCGCCAAGGGGTCGAACAAGTTGCTTCAGAAAGGTCAGGCCCGACCCCATCTCGAGCTGCGCGATCTGGTGACGGCGGTGGGGCTCGACGGGGCGCTCTCCTCCGCAAAGGCGGTGGCGATCGACCTCTCTTTGCTCAGCGACCTGGCCAAAGAGGTGCTCGTTCAGCTCGGAATGGGGCCCTCAGACTTCGAGACGTTGCTCGAGACCCTGCCCGAAGCGACGTCTGCTGAACTCTCGGCGGTGCTCGTAGAATTGGAGGTTTTTGGGGCCGTGGTGCACAAGGGAGGCCGTCGCTACGAAAAACGCTGAGGATCTCCAATGTTGACGGCGTGCGGTGCGCCCACTAGAAACTGCGCGTTCGTTGACTGTTTGGCTGAAAGGAACGCCGAAACAACATGTCCGCCCAGTCCCTGCTGCAGCACTCTCTTGACGTGGTGCTCGCCGCGGAACCCGCCAAGGAAAGTTTGAAAGACATCATCGTCGGTTTTTTTCACGACGGCGGTATCTTCCTCTACATCAACATCTTCTGGTTCGCGGCCGCCGTGGCCATCGTGATCGAGCGCATCATTACGCTCTTCTTCCGATACAACCTGAACGCCGGCCCCTTCATGGAGCAGATCACCAAGCTGGTGATGGCGGGCAACCCCGACCGCGCCGTGAAGCTGTGTGGCGCCGCGCCGAACTCGCCTCTGGCGAAGGTCGTGCGCGCTGGTCTCACCCGCGCCAACCGCGGTGAGATCGAAGTCGCCAAGGCGCTCGAGGAGTCGATCCTCGAGAACATTCCGCACATCGGCGCCCGCATCCCCTGGCTCTGGTCGCTCGCCAACATCGCGACCCTGGTCGGTCTGGTCGGCACCGTCTTCGGTCTGATCGGCACCTTCCGCTCGCTGGGCAACGTGCCTGCCGATCAGAAGCAGGCGATGCTCAGCAAGGGCATTTCAGAAGCCATGTACAACACGTTCACGGGTCTGACGATCGCCGTGCTCTGCATCATCGCGCACCTCTTCTTGACGGCGTACGCCAAGAAGATGGTCGAGACGGTCGAGCTCCAGGCGATGAAGCTCGAGAACCTGTTGGGTCGCCGCGCCGCCGGTGAAACCAGCGCGATGGACTTCGAGAAGGCCTCGTAAGGAACCGCGACGCTCCACCTGCTGTCAGGGTGAGCCTACCGACCTATGGCGTTCCATTTCTCCAGACGGAAGATCAAGCCGAAGGAAGAAGAGGAAGGGGGCGAGCTGAACATCGTCCCGTACCTCGACATCCTCATGAACTTGATCATCTTCATGCTCCTGTCGATGGCGGGCCTGGCCACCTTTGGCATGCTCAACGTCAACGCCCCCAACTACGGCGCGGGTGCGGGGGGCGGCACCGAGAACGACAAGCCTGCGCTCACCTTGACCGTGGCCGTCGCGAAGACGGGCTTCTTCATCGCAGCGACGGGCGGCGTGCTGCCGGGCCAGACCGAACCTTCCGCGGCCCCCGGCGAAGGCGCTCCGACCATTCCGCGCAAGGCCGACGGCACCTACGACTACGACGCGCTCACCGCCAAGATGATGGAGATCAAGGCGAACTTCCCCTTGGAGAGCAAAGTCATCATCGCGGCTGAAGCCGACACCGACTACGACTCGCTGGTCTCCACGATGGATGCGACGCGCGAGACGGCCGACCGCAAGCTGCTCTTCCCCGACGTCACGCTGGCGAGCTTTTAAATGGCGACTCCGACTGCCGGTCAGCCCGCTGCATCTGGCCTCGACATCACCGATGAAGATCGTCAGCGCATGCGTTTTCGCAAAGCGTTGGGGCGAAAGAAGCGCCGCGACCGCGAAGCCGAAGGTGAGATCAAGGAACTGAACATCACCGCGATGATGGACCTGATGACCATCATCCTGGTCTTCCTCATCAAGTCGTTCAGCGCCTCGTCGATCACCGTCA
>JAYVFP010000319.1:0-25266 GCA_043773025.1 Archangium sp. | reverse complement strand
GAGCGACCGGGTTGACCTCGAGGGCCAGCGCCTCGAGCTCGGGCGCGCCGAGCACCACCACGCAGCTCTTGCCCGAAGCGACCGCGGCCTCGAAAGCGCGAAACCGCGTGGCGCCGACCTGCAGGCCGAAGACGCGCGCGAGCGGAAAGGTCTCATCGGGCCCGAACGCATCGGGCACCGAGACGCGCGCCACGAACGATGGATCAGGCACACACTTCGAGGTGACGAAGCTGACGGGCTGCGAAGGGTCGAACGAAATCTCTGCCTCGAGCTCGTTCACCTTTCCTTGCACCGCGAGGCGCGGCGCGGGCGACGAGAGCAACGAAAAAGACAGCCCGACCAGCGAGTCGACACCCGGAGATCCGGTGACGCGGTGACAACTGGAGAGGAGCAGCAGTGCGACGAGCAGGCGGGGAAACACCGCCGCACTCTGTCACGTGATCACTTGCCTGCGTCGAGGGTCACCCCAGCATCTCTACCGGGGACGGTCATCTGGGCGCCTGTGAGGAAATCCTGCACCTGCGTGCCGGGCGGGGGCATCAGCTTGAAGTGCGACTCGTTGATGCCGACGTTGGTCGTCAGCTTGATGAAGCTGATCGCGTTCTCGCTGCCGTCGGGATCGATGACGGTGCTCTTGATGACGATCGCCGACTTCTCGTCGACCTCGAGCAAGATGCGCTTGAACCGGGGGTCTTCCACCAGCGGCGTCAGCTCGAGCTGCGTACCGGTGCACTTCGCGCACGCCTTCTTCACGATGGCGAACTCGTTCTCGAGCTTGCCCACGCCGAAGAGGAAGGTGACCGAGGCCGAGAGCTGGTTGGTGTTCATCGCCGCGCGGGTGATCAACTTCGCTTCGGGGTCGTGCGCGAACACCCGATCGCCGGCGAGCACGAAGGTCTTGGGGGAAGGCTTGAGGTACTCCCAGCGCATGAGCGCAGGCTTCTTGAACGTCACCGTGCCGCTCGAGGTCTGCGTGCGCTTGAACGCCTTGTAGAGGTACTCCTGCTTGAACTCGGCGGTGAAGTCCTGGGTCTTTTCGTAGAAGGCCTGCACGCGATCGACGAGCGCCTTCACGTCAGGCGCCAGCTCGGCCTTCTTCACCTTCACGCCCGCATCGACACCGGCGTCGGTGCTCAGGGTCACGCCAGCATCAGGCTTGAGGCTGCCCGCATCGACCGGAGCGACAGCCATCAGGAACGCAGCCAACCAGGGGGTGAGCATCATGATTTCCTCTGACGGGGCGAACCCGCCGGCCTTCATCACTGGTTGCGGTAGACCCGGCCGCGTTGCTTGACCGAGAGGTACGAGAACTGCTCGGTCAGCGCGGTCTTTTCCTCGACGGACAGATCGCCCTGGGCGCCCAGGTGCTCCAACCGCCACGACACCGCGCGGGTGACGCACGCGCTGGCCGCCGCGGAGATATTCATGCTCTGCGAAAACCCCTTCATGGGGATCCAGAACGTCCCGTCTGAATGGGCGAGCACTTCATCCGAGACGCCGAAACGTTCGTTGCCCAGCACCATCGCGATCTTCTCGTCGAACTTGAGCTCGAAGAGGCTGGTCGCCCCGGGGCGAATGGCCGAGGCCATCACGCGGTAGCCCTTCTTCTTGAGCGCCGCCGCGCAGGTCTTGAAGTCTTTGTAGACGTGCAGGTCGAGCCACTTGTCGCAGCCTTGCGTCACCTTCGAGTTCGGCGCGAACTTCGCGTCGGGGTTTCGAATGACGTGCACGTCTTGAAGGCCCATGCCCTCGCAGGTGCGCAGCACCGCGGCCATGTTGAAGGTGTCTTCGAGGCGATCGAGCACCACGGTGACGTTGCGGGTGCGCCCGGCCACCACGCTCTCGATGCGTTCGCGGCGAGGGGCGAGCAGCAGATCCGCGGGGAGCGGCTTGCCTTCCGCGGGCTCATACTTCGGGCCACCCCCCACCATCAGCGACTCTTTCTCTTCGTCAGCTTCTTCTTGTCGTGCTTGAGCTGACGCAGCGCCTTCGCGTCGATCTGCTTGATGCTGGCGGCCTTGTCGGCCTTCTTCATCGGCGCAGACTTCCCGAGCTTCTTCTTCGGCGAAGGCTTGGCCGCGACCACCTTCTTGGCGACGACCTTCTTCTTCGAAGGCGCGCGCTTGGGCCTCGAGGTCTTGGCGGTGGTGGTCTCGTTGGCAGCGCCCGCGGTGAGCAGGTGGCGGCCCTTGAGGCGCACCTTGTGGTCTTCGTTGGCGAACAAGATTCGCGCGCAGGCATCGAGCACGGCCTGGGCACCTTCACCCGTCGCGCCTGACAGCTCGAACACCTTCACGTTGCGTTTGGTCATCGCCTCGACGAACGCAGGCAAGACCTCACGGGCGTGCGGCAGGTCGAGCTTGTTGGCCACCACGATCTGCGGCTTGTCGGCCAGCAGCGCGCTGTACTTCTCGAGCTCGCGGTTGAGGATGTCGAAGTCTTTGACGGGCGAGCGGCCTTCGTCGCCGGCGCTCAGGTCGACCAGGTGAATGAGCACCCGGCACCGTTCGACGTGACGCAGGAACTGGAGCCCCAGCCCGTGGCCATCGCTGGCGCCTTCGATGAGCCCGGGGATGTCGGCGACCACGAAGCTGCGGCGCTCGCGGTAGTCGACGACGCCGAGGTTCGGCACCAGGGTGGTGAACGGGTAGTCAGCCACCTTCGGGCGCGCGGCCGAGATGCGGCTGATGAAGGTGCTCTTGCCCGCGTTGGGGAAGCCGAGCAGGCCCACGTCGGCGAGCAGCTTGAGCTCGAGCATGAGCTTGCGCTCCTGCCCCAGGGTGCCTTCTTTGGCGAAGCGCGGGGTCTGCCGGGTGGCGGTGGCGAAGTTCATGTTGCCCCAACCGCCGCTGCCCCCCTTGGCCACGACCCAGAGCTCACCTGCGGTCGAGAGATCTTTGAGCAGCTCGCCGGTCTCGTCGTCGCGCACCAGGGTGCCGAGCGGAACCTTGATGGTGCTGTCTTCACCGGCGCGGCCGTTCATGTCGCTGCCCATGCCGTGAGCGCCGGAGCGCGCCTCGTGGCGTGACGAGAAACGGAAGTCGAGCAAGGTGGTCAGCTGCGGGTCGGCCTCGAAGATGATCGAGCCACCATCGCCGCCATCGCCGCCCGACGGGCCGCCCTTGTCGATGTACTTTTCGCGGTGGAAGGCCACGGCGCCGTTACCGCCATTGCCGCCCTTCACGAAGATTTGAACCTGATCGACGAATTTCATAGTGGAGCGGAACCGATAGCAGCGGAACGCTGCGCGAGACAGACGGGAGCGAAGCGGACGGCTGGCCGAGGTGAAGCGACCAGCAAGACAGCCATCCAGAAATGGAAACAGGCGCTCGAGTCCGGAGACTCGGCGCCCGTTCACTGAAGAACTGCGAAATCAGCTCGCGGCGGCAGCGGTCGCAGCGGCGACCGGGTAGACCGAGACCTTCTTGCGGTCGCGGTCATAGCGCTCGAACTTCACAACGCCGTCGATGGTCGCGAACAGGGTGAAGTCGCGGCCCTTCTTGACGTTGGTGCCCGGGTGAATCTTGGTGCCGACCTGGCGAACGATGATCGAGCCGGCCGTGATCTCCTGGCCGCCGTACACCTTCGTTCCACGTCGCTGTGAGTTCGAATCACGACCGTTGCGTGATGAACCTTGTCCCTTTTTATGAGCCATGGCTGGTTGGTTCCTTTAGGCCGAGATCGAGGTGATCTTCACCTCGGTGAAAGGCTGACGGTGCCCGCGCAGGCGGGTCCATCCTTCCTTTTCTTTGCGGAAGTGCAGCACACGACGGGCCTTGGCCTGGCGGAGAATCTTCCCCACCACCTTGGCGCCCGAGACGATCGGTTTCCCGACCTTCACGGCTTCGGTTCCGCCGATCATGAGCACTTCGTCGAACTTCACCTCAGCGCCAGAGTCGCCTCCGACCTTCTCAATGCGGAGAACGTCGCCTTCGGCGACCCTGTACTGTTTGCCACCTGTTCGGATGACGGCGTACATCGTTGTAACCTCGCGGGTTAATTCAAGAAACGTTCCGGGGCTCCGATTTGGAGTTCGGAAAGGACGGCCGCCATAAGCCAATCCCCCTCCCCGGTCAAGGACCGGCGTGCCACTGGATCAGGGTTCTTCCATCCAGGCCCTCAAAGCGGGCACGGTCTTCGATCTCCAGGCCTTCGCCGTTCGCTCCTTCACGAAGGCCGCCACCAGTGCATCCGCCACCTTGGAGGCACGGGTGGCCAACTCGAGGCGCTCGGAGAGCTTGTCGTCCTCTTCCTCCTGAAGCAGCGCGGGCAGCTTGGCGGATCGAAGGTCGAAGAACTCGGCGTCGATGGTGAAGTCGTAGACCTGCTCGCCCCAGGTGAGCTGAATCTTCGCGGTGTGCACCAGCAGGCCCTTGGCCATCGCGTGCTTCACGAGCTTCGCGTACGGCGCAGTGACGCCTTTGACCTGAATCTCGGTCACGTCGCCTGAGGCGGCGCGCAGGGTGGCCTTGCCGTTGAACACCACGTTCACGGGCAGCTCATCGACATGGAGCACGGCGTCGGTCGACTCGCTCTTCCACAGCAGCCAGGTCAAACACTCGCGGCCCAGCCAGGTGCGACCGCGCAGCAACGCCTCTTGAGCCTTGGCGAGCTCCTTTTGCGACTCGTCCTTCTCTTCTTCGACGGCCGCTCCATCGACACCGACTTCACCACGCAGGAACGCGCGTTCTTCTTTCTTGCTGGCCATCAGCTCGCCTCCGGGAACAGTTCTTTGGTGGGGGTCAGTGAATCGAGCGCACCGGCCGCGAGGAACGCCGCGGGCACCCGGGGGATGAGCTTCACTTCGAGGGTCGACTCGAGCACGGCCTGCGCTTCTTCGACGACGGTGCGCGAGGTGGCCCAGACGAAGACGTCGCGCGAGGTGAGATCGAAGCTGAGCTCGAACAGCTTGCTGACCGGCGCCTGCTTGGCGCGCAGCGTCTTCTTGAGCGCGTCTTTCTGCTCTGCCTTTTCCCGGCGGCCCGGGGCGCGGGCGTTCTTCGCCTCGAAGGCCTGGCTCCACTCGAGCAAGCCGACGCGCAGGGCGCTGGTGGGCACCTTGAGGCGATCGACGCGCCAGGCAAACAGCGCGTGCAGGCCGTGAAAGAGCGCGCCCGCGGAGAACTCGGTGGAGTCGTTCTGCTCGAGTTCCACGAAGCCCGCCGCGCGTTCGTCATCACTCTTGGGGTCGATGGGCTCGAAGCCCGCCTTGCCCAGGCCCTTCTGCAACCAGCGCTTCACATCTTTGGCTTTGGGAACGGCGCCTTCCATTCGGAAGCGCGCAAGATTGACGGAACCACGGCGAATCGGCATGGCGCCTCATCGTCTTCGCTCTGCACCCGGTCAAGGCTTTTGGGGCATAAGCGGGGCATGGATCGCCGCCTCGCCTTCCTCACCGCTTTCCTCGGCTTCACCGCCGTGCTCCTGGGCGCGCTCGGAGCCCACGCCGTGAAAGGCGCTGTGCTTGGTTTGCCCGATGCCGTCGATCGACTCGGCTGGTGGGAAGTCGGCGCGCGCTACCACGTGGTGCATGCGCTCGCGGTCGGCCTGGTGGGCGTGATGTCGGCGCACGTGACGGGCCGCTTCCCGTGGATCGCCGCGGTGTTGTTCACGCTGGGCATCATTCTTTTTTCCGGCAGCCTCTACGTCATGGCGATCACCGGCGTGCGCACGCTGGGCGCGGTGACTCCGTTCGGTGGGTTTGCGTTTCTGGCGGGGTGGATCTCTCTGGGCTTCGCGGCCCGAGGGCTGGGCCGGCAGAAAGAAGCGCCTCGGCCCGGCGAGCCGTAGATGCGCTGGGTGGTCTTGCTGGCGCTGCTGTGCAGCCCGCTCGCGCGCGCCGAAGATCGGCCGCACCTGTGGGGCTCGGTGCATTTGTACCCGATGACCTCGTTTCCCGATCTCCTCGGTGGGGCGATCACCGTGCACGCGATTCCGTGGTTCGACGTGCAGGCGGGTTTGTCGGCGTTTCCCGGCCGCTTCGGCTGGTGGGTGCGGGGCGGGCCCCGATTCCTCGTCGGTGACTTTCGCGACGAGACGCACCGAGGGTTGACCTGGCGGGTCTCCGCGCTGGCCGGCTACCGCGCCTTTCGCGACCCGAAGGCAGACGCCGCCGGTTTCAGCGCGCTGCTCTCGACCGACGTGACGCACTTCTACAGCCCGCACCTGGGTCTCTCGATTCAGGCGGCGTGCGGCGGCATGTATGACGACGTGGCCAAGCGGGTGTTGCCCGAACTTCGGCTCGGCGTGGGGTTGTCGTTCTAGGAAGCGGACGGTACGAGCGACCGGCCCGAATCCACCCACTCGCGCGTCTTCGTCGCGAAGGGCCTCGAGAACGACCTCGCAGCTGGCCTTGTCTGCGACCCTTCGCGCGATGGTCTCGACCGGCAGCAGCGAGGGACAGAGATGCTCGCACCCTCGCCCAAGCCCGTACTAATCGAGCTCGCCGTCTGCCGGCTTAGATGGAACCCGCCGTCTTCGTCGGATTCGCGCCGTCTCCGACACCACGGGGTTGCTGAGCGACCAGTGGTACTCGTGGACAGGGGACGTCACTCGATAAATGCTTCAGGGGTATGCCGACCCGGCTGACGGAGTTCCGCGTACCCGCGGGAGAACGAGGCTTCAATTTCCACGGCGAGTTGACAGCGAGCACAATTCCGACGGCTGGTGGACGGCTCGAGAACGCCAGTCGCCGCTCACATTGCGTACGAACTCGCGGCAGAGTTGAGTCGGCGAGAACCTTATCTGACTGCGTATGGACGGTTGCGCGACCGAGCTGCAAGCATCCTTCGTGGAGAAGAGAGCACGAACCCTTCGCCGCCGCGCCTCCAGGAATTGATCCACAAGGTGACATCGGGCGGTGAATTGACGGCTGCTGAGAGGAAGAACGTTCTCGACTTGCTCGAGTAGCCAGGGGAGTTCGGGCTCGCTCGGCGGTGAAGCTGATCACCCTCTGAGTGTCACCGCGCTACGCTCCACCGCGATGATCGCGCTCACCACGAACTCCAACGCGCATGCGAGGCCCAAAACTCGCGTCGGGGGTTTCGAGCAGCGCCGCGCACCTCGCGTCCGGGCCCGCGCGGCTGCAAGCCGAGAAATGCGCTGGGGAAATTCCTGCGAAGTACGACGAAGCTCGATCTCCTCGTCGCGGTGCTGCTCTTGCCCCTCGGGGGAGTCGCGATACGTCTGCCGCGCCTTCTTCACGCGCTCCTCGGTCGCCGCGGCACATCACCGTTGCAGCCATTTGGCGCACCGAGGCAAGTGCCTGGAGGCTGCGATCACGGCCGCACTTCGCTGCACTCGTCGCGGTAACAAATCCTCATGGCCTGACCCACCAAAACCAGACGATGGGTTGGCTCAAGGGAACGAGCGAACTCCTCTTCAAGGACGCACGCAGAACCGTTGCACTCAGGTGGCGCCATTGAAGCGATGCGCTCAGGCCAACGACCCGTGGCCAGTCGATAGGCCGCCACCCGCTGGGCAACCAGATCAACGCGTGCCTGCCGAGTTTGATGGGAGAAGCGCAGCTCGTCCCAGCCCCAGAGCACGACAAGCCCCAAGAGTGCGACCGCAACGACGCCTCCAGTCAGCGTCGGTTTCAATCGCACGGGCAATCGTCCAAGCGCGGCTTGATCCCGCAGTGCGCGATCGGCGTGTCGAACCGCTCTTTCGCGAAAGGCCAGTGGCCCCAATACGGGAACCGGAAGTGTCCAGCCTCGTGCCCAATCGTATTCGCCATGGCCTCGGCTCCCTCCGCGTAGAGGTCGGGGCTCAACCAGATCACTCCGGCCACGGGGGAACTCATGCCGTCGAACGGCGTGAAGTCGAGAGCGGTATCAACTCCGATGTAGATGTCCCGATCGTCCCACGGGGCCTTCTCGTAGCCACCGCCCTTCGTCAGTGCGCATCTGCACTCGGGATCCTGAACCATCTTGATGACTCGCTCTAGCTCTGCGACGACGTGGTCGCCGTAGAGCCATTGCATGAATGGATTGACCTTGAGTTCCCGACCGTTGGGATCGGTGTACCGGAGCGGATTGTTGGCGGCGTAGGCGTAGGCGTAGGTCGGAACGCTCATCCGCCGACGTGAAGCATCGCGACAACGTCCTTCGGGTCTTGAGCCAGCACTAAGTTGGCCACGGTCATGCGAGCCTCGTGGTGACCTTGCAACGCGTACCACTCCATCAGGGTCGCGAGCATCACGGCGACGGTCTGCTTCCTGGTCAGTGGCCGCATGTAAAACAGTGAGCTTCACCTTCGCGAGGTCGACCTTCTTCTCCGGCAGGTCGAGCAGGGCTCGAACCGACGCGAGGGGTGCATCAGGCGAGGCGAGAGCACGCACGGGCCCTGTCGCGGCCACCAACACCAAGAACCCCCATCGCCCCAGCCACCGTCTCACAGCCGCGCAAGATATCCGATCGGGACGGCGCTGCGCAGGCCTGGTCGAGAAGTCGCCGGAGTTCCGTGCAGGCAACACCGTTGGCGGATGAACCCCAGGGTCCCGAGATCGCCGCGGCGGCGCTGTTGTGAATGTCGCTGCTGGTACCGGCCGGCCCCCTCGACTGCTCGGACGCAGATGACCTGCGGGAAGCAGTGCCGGCTACGTCGCCGACGAAAGCAGGAATGCCGACGCCGCGAGGCTGACGTGGGCGCGGCGCGCGAACTCGGCCGCGCACGCCAACAACGCCACCGAGAGCTCCACTTCGTGGCCAACCATGCGCCGCCGTCACGGGCCGGCCTGTCCCGCCAAGCCACCGAGGCAATTGAAGAAATCGTCGAGAAGTTGAGACAAGAACAACGCGCGTCACGGGCCGCCCTCCGCCGCCAGCTACGCCGCTTCTCGCTCGGAGAACCGGCCTCGTCCGGGGCGGGAATTGGGACATGAACACGACCTGTCACGGGCCGGCCTCGACGCCGATTCATGCGAGATCAAACACCGCATCGGCAGGATTCTGAGACAGCGGTCACGGGCCGATCTGGCGAGCAGCGCGGCGGTTCGCGCAGCGTGCGTCCATGACCGAACCTCTTCAGCTTCGAATGAAGTCGCTCGCAGATGGGATGCGAACCGAGGTGTCACTCGCGGGCGCGCTGCCGAACACCGTCCCAGCGGAGACCATGCGGGAGTTGATCGCTGCGCTCGCGCTGTGGAGCGCGGCGCCCGTCTCCGTCGTGCTGGTCATCGACGAGCGGTCGTCGTCGGAGTGGTGCGAGCACTGGTCCCTCAACCTGAGCGCAGTCGGGCGCGACGCGTTTGAGGTGCGTTTCGAGTTGGCTGACCTCGAGGACCGCTGCCTGCGGTTGCGAGGGAAGGATGGAAAGGAGAGGGCGGTGCCGGCGCCACCGCTCCTGCTCAGCGTCATCGAGAAGTACACGCGGCTCGAGCCGATCGAACTCGCCGCCGAGATCGGCGTGCTCACCGTGCCGCCGCCCCCCGCAGCCTGATTCCGCCGCCCCGATCCTCGGGCCGCGATCAAGCACCGGTCCGTGCATCGGGTCCCCACATGCAGCACGACCTCGCGTTCATCGAGGCGCGCGGGCTGAAGGCACCGAAGGGCGAGACCGTCGCAGAAGTGATGGACTCGCTCGAGGAACTCTCGAAGAAGCCTCGCTGACTCCGTTCATCGGACCCCGAGGTCGCGCAGCAGCTCCCGTGCAAGCGGAGCAAGGGCGTCCATCGCTGCGGCGGCTGGGTGCCCTTCAGCCATGTCAAAATTCCCGGCCCACATCCCGACCGTGTACTTCTCGGTCACGGCGAAAAGCCACAGGTCACGGGCGCCGGTCGAAGTCCCCGACTTCAGCGCTACGGGCTCCTTGAAGCCCAGACGAGCGACCGGCCCGAATCCACGCACTCGCGCGTCTTCGTCGCGAAGGGCCTCGAGAACGGCCTCGCAGCTTGCCTTGTCTGCGACCCTACGCGCGATGGTCTCGACCGGCAGCAAAGAGGGAGAGAGATGCTCGCACCCTCGCCCTAGCGTTGCGTAGGCTCCGGTCAGCTCGATCAGCCGCACTTCCGCTGTCCCAAGAGCCATCCCAAGCCCGTACCAATCGGGGCCATGCCGCAGCGGGGTCAGACCAAACTCCGTCAGAACAGTCGACAACCGGGCCGGCGAGATCGCTTGAACCAGGCGCACTGCGGGGATGTTTCGCGACCGGGCCAGCGCGTCGCGAAGGGTGATTCGGCCGAGGAACTGTCCATCGGCGTTCTGCGGGGCGAAGAAGCGCGAGCTCTCCCTGAACTCGGCTGGAGAGTCATCGATCAGGGTGTCGAGTTCGAAGCCGTTCCGAAGAGCCTCCACGTACAAGAACGGCTTCAGCGCTGACCCGGCCTGACGAGGAAGCAACGCGCCATTGATCTGACCATCCCTGGTGCCGTCGAAGCCCAGACTCCCAACGAGTGCCCGTACCTCCGCGGTGCGTGAATCGAGAACGACCACTGAAGCCTGCGTGAGACCGAGGCTGCGAAGTGAGCCTTCGGCGGCGCTCATCGATGCTTCGACACTTGCCTGAACCCCGAGGTCCAGCGTCGTGGCTACCGTACGAGACTCGGCACGGAGCAGTCCGAGCGCGTGCGGCGCAAAGCGAGGCTGCGCGCTGGCCGAGGAGCGGGCCAATACGCAGGGTTGGTCCCGCGCCAGGCTCGCTTCGCCACCGAGTTCGCCGTGACTCACCAGCTTGGCGAGTAGACGATCCCTGCGCTGACACGCTTCGACGAGATTGAACCTCGGGTCGAAGGTCGAGGGGGCGGGAAGCAACGAGACCAGCAGCGCCGATTCCGCGAACGTGAGTTCGAGGGGCATCTTCCCGAAATACGCACTGCTTGCAGTGGCAATGCCAGTCACATTTCGGCCGAACGAAACCCGATTCAGATACATCTCAATCACCATCTGCTTTGACACGGCGCGCTCCAAGCGCAAGGCCAGCACCATCTCCTGGAGTTTCCGACTCAGGGACCGCTCCCTCGGGACCAATTCCAGCGCCCTGACGACTTGCATCGAGAGGGTCGAAGCGCCTCTGCGCTCGATCAACGCTGAAACAAGGGCGAGGCCGTCTACTCCGGGGTGACGCCAGAAGCGCTTGTCCTCAACAGCGACCAGGATGCTCGAGGCGGAGCCCGCGATCTCGCTCGAAACAGCCCACCGACACCTGCGGCTGAGCGTTCCGAGGGGCCTTCCGGAACGGTCGAGCGCGAACGCGCAGGTGTCCGCTCTGACCTGGTCAGGAGTGAGGGGGCGGAGGCCGATGCTCAGCCCTGCGCCGATCACGATTCCAAGGGTCGCAGCGAGCGCTGGTCCACGCGGCAGCAAGGTTCTCACGATCCGACTTGCACGCTGCCAGCTATACAAGAAAGTTCCATTGACGGTGTGCAGAGTACGACTTTGTGTGTTTGACGACTTGTTTCTGAATTAGCACAATGCGCGCGTTGCCGTTGGGGAGGGTGAAACCATGGGTCGTTTGGTGCTGGTCGCGGCGTACTGGGGAGTAGTCGTTTCGTGGTTGACGGCCTGCGAGAGCCGACCCTCGGAGGGTCCAGCTCCCGCCATCGTGGCCTGGCGTCCCGCCGCACTGGGGAGCCAGACCCTTCTTGGAGACGTCGGTTCGGACTGTAGCGCGGCCGGAGCGCCGTCGTGCCGAACTGAGATCTGCCTCCACGTCTCAGAATTCCACGACAGGGGCCATTTCTGTTCAAGCATATGTAGAAAACAGGAGAACTGCCCGGTGGGATGGCCCTGCGGCCCCGTGCTCGCGGGCATGACCGAACGAGTCTGTGTGCCCCCCGGCGACTGGGATGGCGGTCACGCAGTGATCGCGGAGGTGGTCGACCTCCCGCCCGCTCCGCCCCCCGTACTCATTCAGACCCTGATTGATGGAGGCGCGCCGTGAGGCCCCTTTCATTCCCAGTTGCGGTTGCTCTCTTCTTCGCCTCTGCATCGCTCGCTGATGGGCGCAAGTACGGGCGGGTTCCGGCCTGTGGCGACCCGCGGATTCGGAAGGCGCAGATGAAGGGCGACCCGGTCATCATGACCGGCACCAACACGATGTCCTATGACTGGCATGAGGACGTCAGGGTTCAGATGCCTAACGGAAGGTTCTCCTTCTTTCGAAGCTTCATCTCCGATCTGGACGCCCTGGGTCAACTGGAGCGCCGGGTCATTCCGGAGGATGGAAGCCCCGTCTCTCTCGGCGAACTCTATTGCAGTTCGAGCGTTCTCTCTGATCTGCACCCTCCCTTTGGAGTGACCAACAGAAACCACACTCACAATCTTCAGTCTCTCGTCGACACTCGCTGCCCGCGGAGTACGCGCGTTTTCACTCCGGACGGGGATGTGCGCTTTTTCGGGCCGTTGCCGTCTGTGCCGATTAACACTTCTGTCTGGGTCCCCCGGCTCGTAGGTGAAGGAGCAGGCGAGCCGTCGCGGCTCAAGGTGTCCAAGCCCGCCGGAGTCCTCGTCTTCGAGTGGTTCTCCGAATCAGGCGAGAGCTTCACGTACAGATTCCTCGGGCCCGTCTATCGCCTCGTCTTAGCCAGAAGCGCGGAGAACACCCCCCTCTACAGCGTGCAGTACCAGGATCGCTGCGGCCAATTCGAGCCGTCAACGGTGACCATGGCGGAGTCAAGACAGACGATTCAGTTTGGCTATGCCTCATGCCGACTGTCGGGCATCTCGATGGGCGCTCGGACGATGGTCACCTATGAGGGCGCGGTCGCGACGTTCGCGGAATCGGGAACCCCCGGCGGGTGGACGGATCAGATCGGTCTGATCTCGAAACGCGAGAACATCGTCGTCAATGGAGTTGCCCTTCACCCCCCTGAGGACTCGTTCCAGTGTCCCGGGTGTGTACCCGTGGGGGCGGGGGTCTCTACCGAGGTACGGCACGTTCACGTTCTCTCTTCCCTCGGAAACAACATTCCGAGTTCCACCGAAGGCTGGGGGGCGGCGCTGCCCACCTCCTTCCAGGCCTTGCGACCTGCGCTGGTGCCACCGCCCTCCGGAAGTCAGTGTCTTTCAGTGGCCCAGAGCAGAAGCGCCGGCACGTTTGTCGCTGGCGGTAGTGTCGGAAGCACTCACCTGTACGCGTGGGGCGATGCCGTCGGCGGAGCGGATTTCTTTACAGCCACCGGCATTGGGGCGAGCTACACGCCGCTGCCCCTGAGTGTCTCGAAGACGTGTTCCGGCTTCAGCGACCCCGCCCTCTGCCAGCCAGGTTCGGTCGATTTCTATTACGGCCGACCTACCTCAGATGGCTTGAGTGTCGATCTGAGTTGCGGCGTCACTGTCGACGCACCAACGGCGCTCGTTGCGGTGAAGGACCAAGTGGGCTCCTTCAGCGTTTCGCCCAGGGCCTTCTCGACAGCCGCCGGTGGGAATTTCGAGGACCGCGCGTCCTACGAGGGCGCGACGAACCCTCAAGGACTCAACGCGCTCTCGACGACCTGGCGCAGCTTCAACTACTCAAACGATCGGCAGGAATTGACGACTGAGGAAGAAACGTCGGCTCTCCAGGCGAATCAACGGGCCATCACCACTCGGCGTCACGATGCCTCGGGTCGCCTCATTGCGATCGTGCGGAGCGGCTACAAACGGGACGTCTCGAGCGGAGCAATCGTGCTGGCGCATCAGGCCGTGTTTTTCCGCCACGGAACGCGGTGCGAGGGGTTCAGTGAGCCCGTCGCGCGCAGCCGCGTCTCTTCGGTGGAGGGACCCTGCGGGGTCAGCGATGTGACTGCTACCACTTGCGGACCGGGAAACGACGGCCCGGTCATGACGACCGACCTCTACTATTACGACACCCAAGCGCCGGCTCGGGCGTCACTGGGACTTCTGGAGGGACCCACCGAGTTCTTCAATGACGGGCGTCTTGCCTTGGCGCGCACGTTCCCGCAGGGCTGCAACGAGGGCACCTTCCTCGACACGAAGTTCGCGAGCTACACCGCCGAAGGAATGGCGCAGAGGGTCGTGACTCCAGATGGCGTGGCGGAGCAGACGGCGACGTCAGGGAAGCTGACGACGCATTCGTCGGGAAAAGACAGCTCGAAGCAGACCGCAATCGAACTCAGCTGGGACCGAGGAAACCTCCAGAAGGTGCGCTACGCGAACGGAGACTTTTGGCGAGCGTGTTACGGCGCGCGCAACATGGCCACGATGCCTTCGCGGGAACAGACACTCTGGTTCCCCGACTGCCCAAAGGTGGACTCGCCAGGCTTCGGAGGCGTCGTGGGGCGAGGCGGCAGGGGGGGGAGCGGCCGCACCGGCACGGTGGGCATCGGGGGGGGAAGTGGAAACGCAGGAGGGAATGGCAACGGTAACGGTAACGGAGGCGTCGGGAACGGAAACGGAATCGGGAACCAACCCCAGGGAGGGCTCAACGACACGATGGGGCAGCCGCTCTGGGTTGGGCGCTTCTCTGCCGACGGCACACCGCGGGAGCACTACAGCCTGCAGTACTCAGCCGACGGAACGCTCGCGCGCATCGCGTTCTACGATGACCCATTCCTCGTCAACGGGGACTTCGGCTTCACACACGTCGTTCCTGGACAGGGGCTCGTCCAAATAAAACCTGTCTGGTGGAAGACGATCGCGACCGATTCGGATCGCAAGGTCATCGGCTCGATTTTCGCAGACAAGATACCCACGGCCCTCGGCCGAAACGCCAGAGGAGACATCACCGCCATGGGGAGCGGCTTTGATTTCGCAGACCCGACCATGCCAGCCTCTGCGCAACTGTCCTGCCTGGGTACCGGGGGGCCATTTTGCAAACAATTGATGTACGACCGCCTCGGGCGCCTGGCTGGACTTACCCAGGCAACTAGCGACTCTTCTGAGTGCCTCACTTACGATCCTCAGGGCAACCTCAGCGGCTATGCGCGGGGCTGTGCCCCATTCAACTGCGCGGCATCACCACCGACTGGCGTGGCTCTTGGGTCCAACGGCGCACTCACAGTGACCGGGGCTCCGACCTGTTCTGCGAGCCCCATCACCTACGTCCACGACGACTTTGGCGACCTGATCTCGATTACGCAGCAACATGGCCCAAGTCCGTCGGAGACCCGAATCGACTATGACGGCAGAGGTCAGGTCCTCCGCCGCCGGACTGCGCAGCAGCGTCTGAGCCCCGACCCGTTCGCCGGGACTTATGAGAAGACCGATGGCCTAAACCGGACGGTCCTCGTCGCGGAGTGGCCGCCGACCCACGGCGCTCCTCTCGTGCAAAGATTCTTCGACGACGCGCCCCTGCCAACGGTCTGCCAGGACAAATTCGGGCCCCGCACGTTTACGGCAGGGAGACTCGCGTTCGAGCGATCGCCGCTTTGGAACATCTGGTACAGCTACAACGCACTGGGGCAGGTCGTCAGCGAGCTGAGACTCTCGACAGCCATGAGCGACTGCACGGCGCATGAAAACCAGGACATGAATTTCACGAGCTACGTGTATGGCTATCGCGGACGGCTCGAGCAGATCAGGTATCCGTTTGGACGACGCGTTCAATACAAATATCCTCCATTCGGCGGTGAGTCGGGCCGTGATCCAGAGCGGCCTAACGGCATCGACGTCGAGGTATTCGGACCGGGCGTTTCGGTCTTCGTTCCCATGGTCACGGATATTTCGTGGAGTCGCGATGGTCTGCTCACGGGTTACCGCGCCGCCACGTTCCAGCAGCCGGTTGCGGGTTTCCCGCTGACCGCCAGACCGCCGACGAACATGCACAGCGTCGTCTATGAATATGCCGGCGGCTCGGATGCGGAGAGTCCTCCCGCGTCGTGCGCGAGCTCGCCGTCTGCCGGCTCAGATGGAACCCGCCGTCTTCGTCGGATTCGCGCCGTCTCCGACACCACGGGGGTGCTGAGCGACCAATGGTACTCGTGGACGGGTGACCAGGTGACGTCAGTCGATAAATGCTACAGCGGTATGACGACCCCGCTGACGGAGTTCCGCGTACCGGCGGGAGAACGAGGCTTTAATTTCCACGGCGAGTTGACAGCGAGCACGATTCCGACGGCCGGTGGAGGGCTCGAGAGCGCCAGTCGCCGCTACGCTTACGACAACCGTGGCAACCTACGCCAAGTGGGTTTCGGGACACCCGTCCCGGGGACCAACGACGGCAACGGGGTGGTGAGCACGCTCGTTGCCGACCGCCTCGAGTCGACCGTCGAGGCCAGGGTGACTCAGCTCGCAGCGGCACCGCTTCCGGACACCAAGGAGGCTTGGTCGTACGGCTACGATCTCGATGGCCGGCTCACCACGATGACCGGAGCGAACGATTCGACGGGCCAGCCAAACTCGGTGACGAGGTTCATCTACCCCTACGCCGGACTCGCGGGTAACGGCGGAGACGGTTCGGTCGTGCGGGCTGTCACAGTGAGCGGGCTCACCTACAACTATTACTACGACGGTTCGAACAGGCGCGTTCGCAAACAACATCCGACTGGGGCGGTGGAGGACTATTTCTACAACCCCCGCGGAGAACTGTTGTCCGAGCGAAGCTTCACTTTCGCGACCAACTCGAGGGGGAATACCGTCGATGAGTACATCTGGTTGAACGGTCAGCCGATCGCGTCGATCCGTTCCCTATTCCTCGGAGACATGACGCGCGCGGCGGAGTGGGACGGCTACACCAGCCCGCAGGGCGGCGTCTGTCCTCGCCGCAACGAGAACGCGCGGTGTGGCCTGTACTGGCTCAACCCGGACCGGATGGGCCGGCCCACCTTCGCTATCGACAAGAACTTCCAGCTTTCCGGCGTCGGCGAGTACGACGCCTTCGGCTCGATGAATCGCGTCGAACTGCACAGAGAGACACCTCATCCCCACGCCGTCAATCAGACCTACATGCTTGCGGAGGGCGTCACACGCGAGAAGTTGGGCACCGCGCTGAGGGCACGAGCCCGAATCAGCTTCGCGGACGCGCCGGCTGACGTGAGGAACTGTGGCGCCTTCAGTTGCATCACGCCCAGTACCCTCGTCGTGCGAAACCATCAATCCGGGGGCATTTTGTTCTCGACGATTGCCGCCCTCGGGCGAAGCGGCGCTTTCCGTACCTCCTGGTTCCCAGTTGAAACGAGCTTCGACGTCGCGTTCATTAGCAATCCGGGGACGGTTGGCGACGGTATCGTCCTCAATGGCTGGGACTACCAGAGGACAGCTATTCCAAACGCCACAAGCCTCACCTCGCTGCCGTACTTCCCGCCACTCCGCTTCCCGGGCCAGTACTACGACGAGGAGACGGGGCTGCACGAGAACTGGAACCGCTACTATGACCCGAGGCTGGGTCGGTACCTCTCTCCCGAACCTCTCCTTCAGCAGCCAGACTACGTACGATTGATGGCCCAAAGTGGGATGAGCGTCCCGACCTACGCCTACGCTGCGAACAATCCGCTGAAGTATTCCGACCCGGACGGACTTCGCATCGTGTGGAACCAGAGTGATGGGGCGCTGAATCGCCAAGTGTCGCGGCTCAGGAGTACTCGAACCGGCGCAGCTCTATTTGACTTCTTGGACGCGCGACCCGAGGTGGTCAACCTCAAGGATCTCGGGGGAATTCGGTGGCGCGCCGACGGGTCTTGGCTCGCTGGCGGAACCAACCCCGGGCCGAACGGCGGCTCTGAGTGCAGCGCAATCACGCATCGCTCACTCGAGCGCGCCCGCTGGACCGACAAATCGGGAAGGCGATGGCCGATGGACCCTGCGGCCATCCTTGGTCACGAACTCGTCCATGCGATGGACAACATCTTCGACGCCACCAAAAGCTGGCCAGATGAAACGTACCCATTGGAGATCCAAGAACGAATCCAAACGGAGCTGGAGACGGCTCCGTGATGCGCCCCGGTCTTGTCGTCTTCGTCGCATTGACCTGCTCGTGCTCTACACCTCGCAGCAGGGAGCTAGACCTCGATGCGCCTGTGCGACTGCCTGACGCCGGGCTTGCGGTGGTCTTCGACGACGGCACGATCGCGGCGACAGCGGCGCGAGAGGTTGAAGAGTGCCGCACGGATGCCGGCGCTTTTCTTGCGCTCGTGTCTAACCGGCAGTGCGAATCGGATTCCGACTGTGTTCCCTTTCGACATGGCCTAGCAGCGGCTGGTTTGCGTGTCTGCTATCCGATCCGTTCGGCTTTACGAAGGTCCGAGGCACTTGCAAGAGAGCGCCGCAATCTCGCTCGAGCGTGCGGCTTCGCTACGATCTACTCGAACGAACCTTGCGAGCGGACCGCGTGCGTCGGACACCGCTGTGAATTCATCGAATGATGCGCCCCTGTGGCTACCTCTCTCCGGAGCCTCTCCTCCAGTCGCCGACATACGTACGACGCATGGCCCAAAGTGGGATGAGCATCCCGACCTACTCTTACGCTCTGAACAACCCGCTCAGGTACACCGACCCTGACGGGCTCAAGGTCAACCTCACGGGCATCCGTAGCATCAGCGACTGGACGACTGCGGTCTGGGTGAACGCGAGGCTGAAGAGTTGTCCGGCGATCAAGGATTACTTCACCAAGTGTTTCGGGTCCGACCCCTGGTCGGACAGCATCGACCATGAGTTCGTCTCTTCTTCGGCGCGAAGCCCAGGAAATCCCGCCAACACGAACTACTGGACGCAGACGACTACTCTCAATGGGTCAGCGTTCGGCGCCAATACCGTCAACGGCGAGGCGGAACTGGGCGCGACGATGTCGCACGAGCTCGCACACCAGATGAGCCTCAGCACCTTCGATGGGCTCGTGCGTCTCGGGTTACCTCAGCCGACTGGTCGCTGCTCAGCCGATGCATTCGAGCGCCTCGCGCGATGCGTGCTGCAGAAGGGGTGCTCAGCCTGTTCTTCCGATCAATGTGAGACCCGATGAAGCTCACCGACAGCCTGGGCGTGTTGGGTGGGCTGATCGCTGGCTTCCTGTGGTTCCTGAGCCGCTGGACTCACGAACTCCAGAGGTGTCTTCGCGGAGCATCGGCTGGCGGCCGCGAAATGGACGACTGCGTTTCACTACTGGAATGGCCTCTCTGGGTCTTCCATCTCTGGCTCATGCTCGCTGCGCTAAGCGCGGGCTGGGGCGTCTTGCTAATTGTTCGAGGCCGACGGGCTTGGGGCGGGGCCGCAATCGTCGGTGCGATTGGGGTATTCATCATCGCCGGCTCGTTCATGTGAACGAGCTCGTGTCGCGGAGCTACCTCTCTCCCGAGCCTCTTCTGCAGCGTCCATCGTACGTGCGTGTGATGGCTGAACAGGGCACGTCAGTGCCGACCTACGCATACGCGCAAAACAACCCGCTTCGATACACCGACCCGACGGGGCTCTGGTCTACCGGTGAGCCGTACCCGACGTCAGCTGACGTGAAGATGTTGTCCAAGCTGGGCCCGTGGGGACTTCCGTTGGGGATCGGGATCGCGATTGGATTTCCCATCGGGTTGTATGGACCCTGGGATCCGTGGGGCGTTCGGAATGGTGGAAGGCGAACGGGGAAGCCGGGAATGAAGGGCGGGCACCCTAGCATTCCTGAAACCAGTTGCTCGGGACAGCAGCTCGACGAGGAGCAGACCCAGTGCAAACAGGACGCGAACAACGCGGCGACGAAGGCCATCATGTCCGGCAAGAGCGACGATGAGGTAAATCTCATTCGCGCGCTGGCCTATTGCGAATGCATGGGCGCGCTCGACACGGAGTCCTGCAGTGCGACGCTCGCTCAGCTTGGCTGGAATGGGTACCTCTGATGAGCGGGGGATTCGAGCGCCTCATTCGAGAAGCTGCGGCGCTTCGAGATGTTGACATTTGGGAGGTCGTTCAACTCCTCTCGCGGGCGGCCAAACTCAAGGAGGCCGAGCGGGGGCTTGCGGTCCTCGCCGTCGCTCGGGCGCTTGTTCGACTGAGAAGGCTCTTGGATGTGGCGGCCGAGCTGTTGGATGGAGCGGCCACGAGCGGACCAAGTCATCTCGTGCTCGATGGACAGGCGCAGCTCGCGGAGCTTCGTGGCGATCAGGCGAAAGCAAGCGCGTTGCGAGCACTCGCGGCGAGCGCGCCCGACGCCCCGACCGCCGCTGAAGAGCTGCGAAGCGAATGGGCGAGCAAGGAGATCAAATGGCGCGAGAAGGACTCCTCACCGGAGGCCAAGCGTCAGCGGCTGGACGCGTACTTCAAGGCGCGGAAGGGTCTGACCTGATCAGCCTGCGCGCTTCTTTTGGCGCTCGCGACTCGTCAATGGCGATCACTCCGTTCGACGGCCTGTCGAGCCCCATGCTTGGCGTGATCTGGGGTTCGCAGTTCCCACGGCATGCTCGTGACCCACAACACGAGCCTCCCGGATATCTGGTGCTGAAAGCTCGCGAGATTTTTCGCGATCGTCCTCATCGGCATGAATAGCTATTCCACTCGACCAGCAGTTCGGACCGTCGATTCACCGCGGTTCCGCTCGGGAATCACCTCACGGCTTTACGCTTCGCCAGCTCGCATCACCGTTGACGAAACCCTGAACCCACGAGTTCAGGCTGGTACCCTGAGGGCCCTGCAGCGTCGGCAGGTTGTCGAGCATCACGTGCTCGTTGCCACCGACGACGAAGTACTTCGCGTTGCTCGTGGTGTCGTACGCGCTGGCGGTCAGCGCGATCGTCTTCTGCTCGAAGGTCGCGCCGTCGAACCCTGAGAACTGCCGCAGCGTGTTGTCCTGCGTGTAGGCCAGCAGACCTTTGGCGGCGGCCTCAAGCTGATCCAGTTGCGGCGGTCAGGGAGATCCACTCAGCTTTTGCCGTGCTGACTGGACGTCGAGGCCAGCGGCGGTGTGATGGTTCTCGGTTCGGCAGGTCGGTGACTGGTCGCCCCGCGGAATGGCCGCGCGGCTTCATGCGCGGCCGTTCTGCGGCCCCTGTGGCGCGGATTGATCTCAGGGTCTGCTGCGACATCGAGGCCCAGCCATCGCGATGGCCCGCGATGGCGAGCGGCTCAGAGGTCGTCGTCAGTGTCCGCGTCGCCCAGGGCGTGCTCGGTGGCGGCGCGGTAGCCGGCAATGAGCCCGTGCAGGGTGTCGGCGAGGATGTGGATTGATGCGGCGATCGCGAGGTGCGGCGGCTCAGGCTCCTCGCGAGAGCTGTCGCTGAGCGAGGGGTGCTCGGCCAGCAGCACCCGGACGGCGAGCTGCAGGTTGGCGTCGAGCGACGCGAGGATGGCCCGCTCGGTGGCCATCGCGATTTGCGCCGAGGTGGGCAGCCAGGTGGCGAGCGGCTCTTTGCTGCTCACGCCTGCTCCTCCGCCACGGGCGGCTCGAGGCCCTGCTCCGTGGCGCGCTTCCGGGCCAGGTGCTGCCGGTAGCTCGGCCCGTCGATGTCGATGTGGATGGAGTTGACCGCCAGCCTGTCGAGGATGGCCGCCGCCAGCGTGGTGTCGCCCAGGTACTTTCCCCAGGCCGACAGCTTGATGTTCGAGGTGATGGCCGTCGAGGCCACCATGTGCCGCCGGTCCAGCAGCGTGAAGAGCATGTGCGCCGCGGTCGGCTCGTCGTCGCGACGCTTGAGCTGCCCGAGGCCGACGTCGTCGATGACGAGCAGCGCCGGCCGGCACCATGCCTTCATTCGTCTCTCGTAGGTTCCGTCCGCCAGCCCGGCGTAGAGGGCGTCGACCAGGTCCACGCATCGGGTGTAGCGGACCCGTTGCTCGCGCTCGCAGGCCCTCAGCACCAGCGCCTGCAGGATGTGGCTCTTCCCCGTCCCGCTCTTGCCGGTGAAGAGCACGTCCTCGTGCGTGTCGACGAAGCGCAGCGTGGCGAGGTTCTCGATGGCCGCGCGGTCGAGCCGCGGCTGGAAGGGGAAGTTGAAGGCCTCCAGCGTCTTCTTCACCTTCAGCCCGCTGCCCTCGAAGCGCCGCTCGATGCGTCGCTCGCGCTTGAAGGCCGCCACCTCCCCCAGGACTCGCTCCAGAAATTCCACGTGCGACGGCTTGCGCTCCTGGGCCCAGCTCAGGTGGCCATCGAGCGAGCCCTTCAGCTCGTCGAGGCCGAGCCGCTCGAGGTGGCGCTCCAGTTGTTCGAGGACCTCGGGCTTCACGCCTACGACTTCTCTTCGTCTGTCTGGAGGCCTGGGCTTTGACATGGTGCGGTTTCCTTCTTCGGCGTTGTGCCGGGCCGACAGGGCAGTTCGTCGTACTCGGCGAGGTCCCTCGGCTCGGTGCTGCTGTTGGCGATGAGGTGCTCGAGCTTCCTGGCGCTGGCCTCGGCGACGTACTCGTCGAGCCGCCGCGGCTTGGCGCGGGCCAGGAGAATCCGTCCCACCGCAAACTGCTCGAAGGCGCCGAAGGACTCGGCGTGGGCGAGCGCAGGCAGAAGGTCGACGGTGTCGTAGCGCTCCCGCAGCGTGAGGATGCGGCGCGCGTGGTAGCCCGCCTGCTTGGGCGTCATCGCCTTCTCCATCGCCGCGAGGAAGTGCGCCGCTGGCTCGCCGAGGCCCTGGTAGGCCCGGCGCAGTTGGTCCAGGTCCGCACCGCGCTCCACGCGCTCGGGCCGATGCTCCGGCAGCGTCGCCTTCTCTCCCGCGCCCTTGCGCCGCAGCGCGTGCCGCGCGATGCACTTCAGGTCGGCGGCGTAGACGAAGAGCTCTTCCGCGGTGACACGCACCGGCAGGATGTCTGTGATGTGCTCGTAGGGCAGCGAGTAGATGTTGCCGTCCCAGTTGACGTAGCCCTCCAGGTCGCACAGCCGGTACAGCACCCGCGCCGTGTCGTAGGGGTGGCTCGGCAACGGCGTCAGCGCGGGCCCCTCTGTCTCGAAGAGCTCGCGAGCCGTGCGGCGGCCGCTGCGCTTCTGCGGCCGCGTGTCGCAGACGTTCGCCATCCACCACGCCAACTGCGCGTTGAGGTCGTCCTCGTCCCGAAACTTCCTGCCGTTGAAGAAGCTCTGCTCCAGCTCCCAGAAACTTCTCTCCACCCGCGGCTTGTCATTCGGGTGCCCGCGACGGACCGCCACGGGCGAAAACTCGTAGTAGGTGGCGAAGGCGATGAAGCGCGGGTTGTAGATGGGCTGGTTGCCCTCCCACCGCAGCACCACCGGCTTCTGGCTGTCGTACTTGCAGCTGAGCGCCAGCCCGCCGAGCGCGGTGAAGGCCTTCACGTGCCCGTCCATCAGCGCGTGCAAGTCGGCCCTGTCGTGAAAGCTGTACCGCTTGCGGTGACTGTTGACGAGCGCGTAGCTGAAGCCCTGGAGAATCCGGTGCGGGGCGTGCGTGAAGGCGATGCGGTACGGAGACCAGTCGTTCTCCGCCATCTCCGCCGGGCCGTAGACCGTCGTCTCCAGGCTGGGCGTCACGACAGGCTTGGGCCGCACCGTGCGCACCAGCGTCTTCACTCCGGTGTAGCCGCCCGCGAAGCCTGCAGCCCGCAGCTCTTCGAAGATGCGCTGCGCGGTGATGTCGGGGAAGGTCTTCAGCAGCTCGTCGATTTTCCCGCGGTGCTCGTCCAACTTCGACGGCCTCTTCGAGGGCGCCTTTTTCTCCAGCACCGAGTGCGACTTCGTCCGCTTCACCCCGTGCGCGGCGAGGACTTCCCTCACCGTGTTGCGGCTCACCTTCAGCGCCCGGGCGATGGCCCGGCGCGACATGCCCTGCCGAGCGAGCAGCACCACGTCGTGGACGGTTTCCGGCGGGCTATTCGGGGCGGGCATCGGACTCCTTCTCGGTGAGGCGTTGCTCGAGGGTGACGCCCAGCGCGGTGAGGGCCGCCTTCAGCTCCACCAGCTCTCGCGCGGCCAGCGCCGCGGCCTCCGCGCCCAGGCTCGCGAGCGAGCGCTCGAGAAGCCGTGCGTGCAGCCGCACGGACAGGCGCTTCATCGCGAAGGCGTCGGCGGCCAGGTGCTCGCCCGGCGTCCTCCGCCGTGCGCCACCACCGGTGCGGCCGCCGGTTTCTGCGGTGCCGGCCACCTCGAGCAATTCCTTCCGCTCGGGCTCGCCTGGGGCCCCAAGCAGCCCGTCCACCAATCGCACCACCTGCCGGCTGGTCAGCCCCCTGCGCGTCGCGGCTTGCGCGGCCTCGTCCTGGTTGCAGCGCTGCAACCGGCTCAGCTCCGCCGCCGCCGTCGCCGACAGCAGCCCCAGCCGGACGTCGGCCGTCACTCCGTCGGTCAGGCTCTCCGCCAACATCAGTCGGCGGCACACCCAACTCTTGTGCCGCACCAGCAGCAGCCCAATCTGCGGCTGCGTCAGCCTGTCGTCGCGGTACAGCGTGCGCACCAGCCAGGCCTCTTCGATTTCCGAGAGCCCCGCACCCGCGTTGCAGCGCCACAGTTGGACCTTCGCGCCCACCGCGTCGACCTGCTGCACCTCGGCGCGAAGCTTCGGCCACGACATCGCTCGCGCCGCGTGCAGCCGCTTGAAGCCGTCGATGAGCTCGAGCTTCCCGCCCTCGCGGTACACCTGCACCGGCGTCAGCTGCCCCAGCTTTGCCAACGACTGCCGCATTTCCCGCTGCGCCTCCGGTGGGCAAAGCCGCACCTCGCAGAGGGCCTCGCCGACCTCCGATGGCGCCACGTCGATCGCTCTAGCCTCGCCCCTCATCACGTCACGGTGCGCCGGCTCGGCGCTTCGTGACCAGACAGGCCTGTGACGGCTGTCTCAAAATACCGCCTCTTTCCGCAATAATATCATGCTGTTCCACGCCGAGGCCGGCCTGTGACATCACGCCTTCATGTCCCAGTTTCCACGCTCGCCCGCGCCGTTTCTCCGAGCGCAAACCGCCGCAGCTGACGTCGGAGGCCGGCCTGTGACAGCCGCGTTTTCTGTTCCAGTTTGTTGATGATTTCCTCAATCGTCTCAGCGGCTTCCGCGGAAAGGCCGGCCTGTGACATTGGCCGAGGGCCTCCGGCTTTCGCCTGCTCACGCTCGCGGTGACGACGCTGCCGTTCGCGCCCGGCTTCGCGGGCCTCGGTTGGGTCAGCCTGGCGGCGCGCCCGATCACGTCGGCTTCGCCGCCGCAGTCGACACTTCTTGCTGCAGGACCGCTGTGTCTTCGCGGTGGACACCTTCGGCACGTACCAACCCCGGCACTCGCAACAGCGCCGTCGAGGCGTCGCTCCCTTGAGCTTCATGACCCGACCGTGGTCGCCGGCGAAGGCTGTCGCGACTTTCTCCACCTCGCCGCTCAGCGGCGGCGGTCAATCCAGGTGAGTGGATCTCCAAACCGCCGCGGAGTGGATCTCAATCAGGCCGCCGTCAAAGATCTGATTCCTTGTCCTTTTGGTCCTTCTTCTTCGAGCGCATCACCTGCTTGGACTTCGAGAGCTTTGGTTGCTCCTCCCGGAGCAACGGATGCAACC
>JAYVFP010000318.1:0-7759 GCA_043773025.1 Archangium sp. | reverse complement strand
ACCGCCCGAAGGCGAGGTAATCCCTCGACTCCGCTCGGGATGAACGGTGGGCGCTCCTTATTTCGATCAACCCTGCGAGCCCAGTCGAGGGGGCACTTCTCTTTGGGATGAGCGGTGTCCGTTCGCTAGTTCGATCAACCCTGCGAGCGAAGTCGAGGGAACACTTTCGCATCGCGCCGCAGTGACATCTCGACTGCGCTCGATGCGAACGGTGGGTTGTTCCTTTGGAACGGTGAGCGGTTCTCGAAAGGTCAGAATCACTGTGGCGAAGGACCGGATTCACCGGCCAGCTCGAACCGTCGCATCGTTCAAGAGCTGCAGGACAACGCGCTGCAGCCCGGCTTCGAGCGCGCCCAGTCGGGCCGTTTTTGCGCGAAACGTTCCTGGCCCGGTTGTTCATCGAAGGGATGTCGCAACACCTCGAGCAACTGCGTCACGCCACTGGCATCACCCGCTTGCGCGGAGTCGATGACTTCCTGCGCGAGGTAGTTGCGCAGCACGTACTTCGGGTTCACCGCGTTCATGCGTTGCGCGAGCACTGCAGGCACAGCGTCTTCTTCGCGCGTGCGCTGCCACCACAAGTGCAGCCAGTCGAGGCCCCTAACCAACGTCGTTTCGGTGGGTGGATTGTAGAAGGCGGGGCGCAGCACTTCAGGGAACGCGAGCGGCTTTGGGCCCGCCACGACTTCTCCCAGCGCGCGAAAGAAGATCGTCATGTCGGTCTCCTGCTCGCTCAGGAACGAAAAGAGCGCGTAGGTGAGCTCCACCGTTTCATCGCGCGGGGTCAGGCCGAGCTTCGCGGTGTAGCGGCGCGCGCCTTCGAGCTCGAAGGTCTTCTGGTAGACGAGCAGGGCCTGCTCCACGAGGGCTTCGTCGTCTTCGAGCAACGGCAAGAGCGCGATGCCCAGCCGCTCGATGTTCCACAAGCCGATCGCGGGCTGATTGCCGTAGCGATACCTGCGCTGCTCGGCGTCGGTGGTGTTCGGCGTCCACGAGGGATCGAAGTTGTCGACCCAGCCGTAGGGGCCGTAGTCGATGGTGAGCCCGAGGATCGACATGTTGTCGGTGTTCATCACGCCGTGCACGAAGCCGACCGCCTGCCAGTGCGCCATCAGCTTCGCGGTTCTGACTGCGACTTCGTTCAGCAGCTGGGCGAACGCTTCCTTCGAAGGGGGGGCGAACCCAGGGAAGTAGTGCTGCAGCGTGAACGCACCGAGCTGGCGAAGCAGCGCCACGTCTTCGCGTGAGGTCGGCAGCTCGAAGTTTCCGAAGCGCAGGAAGCTGGGCGCGACGCGGCAGACGATGGCTCCTGGCTCGAACGCGGGGTGACCGTCGTAGAACATGTCGCGCATCACGCGATCGCCCGTGAGCACGAGCGAGAGCGCGCGGGTGGTGGGCACTCCGAGGTGATGCATCGCTTCACTGCAGAGGAACTCGCGGATGGAGGAACGCAACACCGCGCGCCCGTCACCACGCCGGGAGTAGGGCGTCGGGCCCGCGCCTTTGAGCTGCAGCTCGAGGCCGTTCAGTTCGCCCAGGCCGATCGCGCGGCCGTCTCCGAGTTGACCTGCCCAGTGGCCGAATTGGTGGCCGCCGTAGTTGGCTGCGAAGGGCGTGACGCCGGGCGCGGGCGCGTTGCCAGCGAGGATGGAGATGAAGGCGGGGTCTTTGAGCTGCGCTTCGCTCAATCCCAATTGTTCGGCGACTTCGCGCGAGTGTGCGAGCAGCGTGGGGGCGGAGACCGGCGTGGGCATCGCCTTCGACCAGAGCGCGCCGCGGACCTGGCGGGGCTCGTTGGCCGCGAGCTGATCGCCGGGCAACGACTCGATGAAGCGGGAGGTGAATGAGGGCACGATCACGGCAGGAGACTTAACCTTTGGACGAAGTGAGCGCACACAGCCTTGAGGGCGCGCGGGCTTTTCGACCGAAATAGCGAACGGACACCGCTCATCCCGAGCAGGGGACCGGCTTCGACGGCGATTTTTTCCGAAGAACAACCGGTCCTCCTGAGCGAAGTCGAAGGAGCACTTCTGCCTCGCGCAGCAAGTGGCATCTCGACTTCGCTCGCAGGGTTGATCGAAATAGGGAGCGCTCACCGTTCATCCCGAGCGGAGTCGAGGGATTACCTCGCCTTCGCACTGCAAGTGCCCCCTCGACTGGGCTCGGGGAGACCGGTGATGGAACCCGATTCCTATTTCCGCCGACCCTCTCGATGCGAACGGTGTGGGCTGTTCCTTAGGAGAGCAGTCGAGGGAGTACCTCTGCCTCGTGCAGCAAGTGGCCCCTCGACTGCTCTCGGGGAGACCGGTGGTGGAAACCGATTCCTATTTCCGCCAACCCTCTCGATGCGAACGGTGGCGTTCTCGAAAGGTCAGAATCACTGCGCCAAGTTCAGCGCCTCGACCGGCGCATCACCCACAATCCGAGCGCAAACGCGAGCAAGCCCACGGGCGCCGAAGTGCAGCCACAACCGACCGGCGCTGCCTGACACGTCCCGCTCTCACAGCTCGTCCCGCCGCTGCACGCGCTGCAGATCGCGCCGCCCGCCCCGCACGCCGCTTCCGTCGTCCCCGGCTCGCAGCGATCGAGCACACAACACCCTGAGCACGAGGCCGCGCCGCACGTCGTTCCGCCGCTGCCGCCACCGCCGCCAGTGCTGGTGCCCGCATCGACACCCGCGTCGATTCCTGCGTCTGTACCTGCGTCGACGCCCGCATCCACCATCGGCTGCCCCGCATCCGGCATGACGATGCGCAGCTTCGCGCACTGAAAATAGAAACACCCCGGAGCATGCGCCGACATGAACTGCATCACCTGCAGCGTGCAGCTCGCGCAGCTCATCATCGGCACGGTCACGGTCGTCTGATACGGCCCCTGCGTGTTGGTGTGAGGGAACAGCCCATCGACCAGCGTGGGGTACGCCACCGGCGATTGAATCGGAGCGCTCGCGCAGTTGCTCCCACCATTGTTCAGCACGGGAACCGGCGTCACCAAGTCAGCCTCGTTGCGCGCGATGCCGATGCGGAAATGACCAGGGTGCGAAATCGGCTCGGTCCAACGGACGGTCAGCTGCGAACCCGCCATCACCTCGGTCACCACGCCCGTCGCGACGCCTGAACCACCACAGGGCTCGTCCTTGTTGGGGTCTCCGTACGTGCCCGTGACCTGGAAGTTCCCCGGGCTCGTGAGCTTGATGTGACCAAAAGCGGGGAGGGCGATGAGGCAGATCGCGAGCAGGGTTCGCATGAAGCGCCGCACTGTAGCCTGCGACCTTGCCTTAACGCTCTGCGTCAAGTTGGATGCACTGCGCCATGACCCCCTTCGAGCAAGAAGTTCAGAGCACCCAGACCTGGTTCGCGAGCCCTCGCTTCAAGGGCCTCATCCGCGTGCACTCCGCGCGGGAAGTCGTCGAGCAGCGAGGCACCATTCGCCCCGACTACGCGGTGGCCCGGGGCGCAGCAGAGGGATTCTGGCTGCGGCTTCGTGAGCTGTATTCGCAGGGCAAGTGCATCACCACGTTCGGCCCGTACTCACCGGGGCAGGCCGTGACGATGAAGAAGCTGGGCATCGAAGGCATCTACCTGGGCGGCTGGGCCACCAGCGCGAAGGGCTCGATGCACGAAGACCCTGGCCCCGACCTCGCCAGCTACCCGCTGAGCCAGGTGCCCAACGAAGCGGCGCCGATCGTCCGCGCGCTGCTGACGGCCGACAAGAATCAGTTTCACGCCCGCGCGCGCATGACTGAAGAGCAACGCCAGGCGAACCCCGAGATCGACTTCCGCCCGTTCATCATCGCCGACGCCGACACGGGGCACGGCGGTGACGCGCACGTGCGCAACCTGGTGCGGCGCTTCGTCGAGGTCGGCGTGCCGGGGTACCACATCGAAGATCAGAAGCCGGGCGTCAAGAAGTGCGGTCACCAGGGCGGCAAGGTGCTGGTGAGCGAAGACGAGCAGCTCAAGCGGCTCTCTGCTGCGCGCTTCCAACTCGACATCATGGGCGTGGCCGGAATCATCGTGGCGCGCACCGATGCCGAGTCTGCGACCCTGCTCGATGGTCGCGGCGATGAACGTGATCAGCCCTTCGTGCTCGGCGCGACGAACATTCGGCTGCCCACCTTCCGCGCGGCGCTGCTCGCGTTGCTGCGTCAGTACCACCGCGGAGGCATCGAAGAGCTCAGCGGTCACCTGCTCTACGCGGTCTCGGAAGACGAGTTCACCCAGGCCGATGCGTGGCTGCAGAAGACCGGCATCAGCGCGCTGATCAGTGAGGCGGCCACTGAGTACAAAGCGAAGGCGCTCAAGAGCGTCGATGACGCGCTCGACAAGGGTTTCGACAAGCTGGTCGACGTCTGGCAGGCCGAAGCCGGCGTGAAGACGTACGCCGAAGCCGTCGCCGCCGCGATGGAGTTCCGCACCACCGAAGGCGCTCACTTCCCCATCACCACGCAAGAGTGGCTCGCCTTCGCCAACACCTCGGGCTGGTACGCCGCGAAAGTAAAAGCGCGTTCGTTGGGTCTCGAGGTCGCGTGGGATTGCGAACACGCGAAGACGCCCGATGGCTATTACCAGGTGCGGGGCGGGCTCGAATACGCCATCGCCAAGTCACTCGCTGCAGCGCCCTTCTGCGACCTCTTGTGGATGGAGACGAAGACGGCCGACCTGCACGAGGCGAAGAAGTTCGCCGAGGCGATTCACGCGAAGTTCCCCGAGAAGATGCTCGCGTACAACCTCTCGCCTTCGTTCAACTGGGACACCACCGGCATGAGCGACGAAGAGATGCGCCGCTTCCCCGAAGAGCTCGGCAAGCTCGGCTACGTGTTCGACTTCATCACCTACGGTGGTCATCAGATCGATGGCCTCGCCGCGGAGGAGTTCGCCACCGCGCTCAAACAAGACGGCATGCTCGCCCTCGCGCGCTTGCAGCGGAAGTTCCGCCTGGTCGAGTCGCCGTACCGCACGCCGCAGACCCTGGTGGGTGGACCGCGCGCCGACGCGGGCTTGAGCGCCATCTCGGGCCGCACCGCGACGACGAAGGCGATGGGCAAGGGCTCGACGCAGTTTCAGCACCTGGTGCAGACCGAGGTTCCGCCCAAGGTGCTCGAAGAGTGGCTCGAGCTGTGGCGCAAGCAGCACGCGTATCCGAACAAGCTCAAGGTGGCCTTGCGGCCGCACACCGCGGGTTCGCAGTTGCTCGAGCTGGCCATCACCTCGCCCGACGGCGCGAAGCTGGTGAACGTGGTGTTCGACGCGATTCAGGATCGGCGCGGCCGCAGCATTTTGGCGGTGCGTGACCAGAACACCTTCGACCTGGGGCTGCGGAAGAAGCGGCTGATGACGGTGGTGCAGCTCTACCTCGCGCACCGATACCGCGCGGATACCGTGCACTTCCTCACGCCGACCGAGGACAACTTGAAGCAGTGCGAGGCGATGAAGGCGCGCGGGATCTTCAAGTCGGTGCAGACCGAGATTGGCGAGATCATCGTGGCCGACGTGGCGAAGACCCGCGTGAAGGAACTGGCGGGTGCAGATCGTTCGGCGCTCGAGGCGTTGATCAAGGGCTGAGCACTCACTGAGCTCTCTCTCCCCTGAGGGGGAGAGGGTTTTCCCGAAATCGAGGGGTACGGGACCGGTAAGGCGCGTACTGATGGCTCCCTCGACAACTTTCGGGACCGTTCGCATCGAGCGCAGTCGAGATGCCACCTTCCGCGCGAGCAAAGGTAATCCCTCGTCTTCGCTCGCAGGGTTGATCGAGATAGCAAACGGACACCGCTCGCGGTGTCGAGGGATTGCCTCTCCTTCGCACTGCAAGTGCCCCCTCGACTGGGCTCGGGGAGACCGGTGCTGGAAACCGATTCCTATTTCCGCCAACCCTCAGTTTTGCCGACTCACCGGACGGTAAATCTCGACTTTCTCCATCGATTGTCAGTTCCGAAACGGGCTGTGCGCTAAATTTCGCTGACCTCTGAGTGCGTGCGCGTGCCCTGATCAGGTCTGATCGAAGTGGTACCCGCGCTCGCCGTGCACGTGGAGGTCGAGCCCATCTCGTTCTTCCGACTCGGTGACGCGCAGCCCGTAGACGCGCTTGAGCAGCGTGGCGATGAGGAACGTGCCGAGGCCCGAGAAGCCGATCGCCACCAACACGCCGACGACCTGCTTTCCGAACTGCGAAAAGCCCGCGGCCACCGGCGTGAAGCACAGCAGGCCCGTCATCAGCGCACCCAGAATGCCGCCCACGCCGTGAACGCCGAACGCATCGAGCGAGTCGTCGTAGCGGAGCTTCGTCTTGAGCTGCACCGCGCCGTAGCAGACGACCGAGGCCATCGCGCCGAGCAGCAGCGCCGAGCCCGGGCGAATGTGACCTGCGGCCGGCGTCACGGCGACCAGGCCCGCCACGATTCCTGAAGCGAGCCCCAACGAGGTCACCTTGCCGTGGTGCCAGCGCTCCACCAGCATCCACATCAACCCGGCGGCCGCGGCAGCCGACTGCGTGGTGGTGAACGCGAGACCGGCGATCGCGCCTGCGACCGGGTACTCCACCGCGACTGCGCTGCCTGCGTTGAACCCGAACCAGCCGAACCAGAGCAGCCCTGCACCGGTGAGCGTGAGCACGAGGTTGTTGGGAAGAATCGCGGTGCCCCGCGCGACGTCACGCCGGGCGCCGAGCATCAACGCGAGCACGAGCGCAGAGACCCCCGCGGCGATGTGCACCACCGTGCCTCCGGCGAAGTCGAGCACGCCCAGCTTGAAGAGCCAGCCATCGGCCGACCACACCCAGTGCGCGAGCGGCGCGTAGATGAAGGTGCTCCAGAGCAGGCAGAAGGCGAGGTACGTCTTGAACTTCATGCGCTCAGCCACCGCGCCGCTGATCAACGCGGGTGTGATGATGGCGAACTTTCCCTGGAACATGACGAAGACCAGCTCGGGGATGTGCTTGTCGCCGTAGAGCTTCGTGGGCGCGATGCCGTTGAGCGCGAAGAGATCCCAGTCCCACCCGAAGAAGCCACCCACCGTCTTGCCAAAGGCGAGCGCGTAGCCGATCAGCACCCACTGCACGCCGATCACCGCCATCGCTACGAAGCTCATCATCATGGTGGTGAGCACGTTCTTCCGGCGCACCATGCCGCCGTAGAAGAGGGCCAGACCGGGCACCATCAGCAGCACCATGGCTGAGCTCGCCAGCATCCACGCAGTCGAGCCGGAATCGATAGAACCAGCGGGCTGTAGACCTGTCGTCTCCATGTCGGGGCTTAAATCATGGCTGCCAAGACCTGTTGTGCAGAGTTTTGACGCCAAGTCGAAGCGTGAACAGCGCTTGCGGCCGCCGACAGTGCCTGATCGGGCTCACCACCTCATGGTGTGGGAGGGACTCCACACTTTGGCAGCACGATTGCGGCCACAAAACCCTGATTTCTTTGGTTGGAACGGCTGGCCCTGTCTTTGCTCATGGGTCCCACCACACAAGGAGAAGTGAAATGAAGACCACCCAGCTCGCCCTCATGACTGCCCTCTCGCTGTTCGCCGTTCCGGCCTTTGCGCAAGGTGCGGACAACCCAGAATGTCTCGGTGAGTCGTGCGGCAAGCCCGGTGAAGTGGGCGGCGGCTGCGGGTGTGGCTGCGGCTGCTCGGTCTGGGTCGCGTACACCGATGACGGCATCACGCTGGCGTACACCGACGACGCCGACGGCGACGGCAAGGCCGACGACAAAGACAACTGCGCCTTCGCGTCGAACCGCGACCAGCTCGACGGTGACGGCGAT
>JAYVFP010000317.1:0-25368 GCA_043773025.1 Archangium sp. | reverse complement strand
GTAAGTGCCCCCTCGACTGCGCTCGGGGAGACCGGTGATTGGAGTGACTTCTATTTCGGCCAACCCTGTCGGGGAGACCGGTGATGGAACCCGATTCCTATTTCCGTTCCGTTCGTGCCGAGCGGAGTCGAGGCACCGCCGATCAGGATTGCGTCGATTGCGCTGCGATTTCGATCGGTTGCGCTGACGCCCTGATCTGACTCACCGGCCGCTGTCTCAAAGCCGGTCGGCTGATCGATCTGCCTGTCCTGTCTTCGGGCGGGTGATCGATGCCCGCTCGATATCCCGACGCGATCGCGATCAAAATGTCACGCATGCCGTTGACTTCTCGTTTTAATAGCTGATATTCACGCGCCTCTACTGAAGCGAGGGGCTTTAGTGGATTCACCTCAAACGTCTGAGCGGGTCACTCTTCGTGGAGCTTCTTCGGCCGGAGGAGATTGAGCGGATCGAGCGCGACTACGCTCAGGGCCTGCCCGCGCGGGTCATCGTGGCTGCCTTCGTCGCCAAGGGCGCGCGGCTGTCAGAGGCGACCTTCCGCAAGTACGTGCAGGCCGGGCTGCTGCCGCGGAGCCGCCGGGTGGGCAAGAAGGGCAAGCACCAGGGCAGCCAGGGGCTGTACCCGGTGTCGTCGGTGCGCCGGATGAACGCGATCCGCCAGATGATGGCGCAGGGCCTGACGCTCGAAGACATCAAGGCCTCGTTCATGGTGTTCCGAAATCATCTCGATCTGGCCGGCACCGAGCTGACCGAGGTCTTCGACGGTTACGAGGCGCAGCTCGACAAGAAAAGCCTGGTCGAGAAGCAGAAAAAAGAGCTGACGACGCGGCTCCGATCGCTTCGGGTGCAGACCCATGAGCTGTTGCAGGAAATTTCGCGGTTCGGCAGCGCGGTCACTTCGCGCCCCGGTGCCAGTCAGTCTTGAAGTTGTGAGCCGTACTTTTCCCAGGAGGGGATGAGAATGAACGCAGAAGTTCAGGACGAGGCCGAGCCGCTCAAGTCCGACGACGTGTCCGATGACCGCCGTCGATCGAAGACGATGTCGCGAAAGGAGATGGCTCGCGATCTGCGCAAGCGGCGCCTGCTGGGCCAGGTGGATCCCGACGAGCAGGCCCTGCTCACCGAGATCGCCGGCAGCCGCCCCAAGTCGCGCGCCGACTGCATCAGCAGCCCGCGCCCGTGCGTGTTCGTCTCGTGCAAGTTCAACCTGTACCTCGACGTGAACCCCGAGACGGGCAGCATCAAGCTCAACTTCCCCGACAAGGAAATCTGGGAGCTCGAGTACACCTGCGCGCTCGACGTGGCAGAGAAGGGCGGCATCACGCTCGAAGAAGTCGGGGAGATCATGAACCTCACCCGCGAGCGCATTCGCCAGGTCGAGACGCGTGGCCTCGAGAAGGTGCGCACCGCCACCGAAGCCGAGCCGCCCCGCGATGCCAACGGGCGCCCGCTGGGCGATCGCACGCGGAAGTGAACGAATTCCCCTCTCCCTGTGGGAAAGGGTCAGGGTGAGGGAGTTCGAAGTGCCCCCTCGACTTTGGCTCGGGGAGACCGGTGGTGGAACCCGATTCCTGGTTCCAAAGACCCTCTCGGGGAAAACGGTCCCCGAATTCTGATCAACGGTTCGTTGACCCCTCTGAACGCGGTTGGTACTCGCCCCCCGTGCTCGCTCTGCTCTCGGTTTCGGACAAACGTGGACTCGTCGAGTTCGCGCAGGGGTTGATTGGTTGCGGGTACTCGCTGCTGTCGACCGGAGGCACCCTCGAGGCGCTCAAGGCCGGCGGAGTGGCCGCTCGCAAGGTCTCCACGCACACCGGAATGCCGGAGATCCTCGGCGGGCGCGTGAAGACGCTGCACCCGAAGATCCACGGCGGGTTGCTCGGCCGGCCGGCCATCGAGAGCGACGCCCGCGAGATGGCCGAACACGGCATCGAGGCGATCTCCCTGGTGGCGGTCAACCTGTACCCCTTCCGCGAGACGGTGGCCCGCGGCGCTTCACGCGACGAGACCATCGAGCAGATCGACATCGGCGGTCCCGCCATGGTGCGCGCTTCGGCGAAGAACGCCGCGCTCGTCACCATCGTGGTCGACCCCAACGACTACGGCGCCGTGCTCGCCGAGCTGCAGGCCCGCAAGAGCGTGAGCGAGCAGACGCGCCGCTCGTTGCAGCGCAAGGCCTTCGCGCACACCGCGGCCTACGACGCGGCGATCGCCGGCTGGCTGGCTGAGCAAGAAGGCGAGGCCTTCCCCGATGAGCTGTCGTTGCCGTTCGTGAAGGCGCAGGGCCTTCGGTACGGCGAGAACCCGCATCAGCGCGGCGCCTTCTACCGGGAGCACCGTGCTCCGGCCGAGCCGACGGTCGCCTTCAGTGAGGTGCTCCAGGGCAAGGAACTCTCGTACAACAACATTCTCGACCTCGACGCGGCGCTGGGCCTGGTGCTGGAGTTCAGCGACACGCCGGCCGCGGTGGTGATCAAACACAACACCCCCTGTGGCGTGGCCCTGGCCGACGAGCTCGAGAAGGCCTACCGGCGCGCGCGAGCGATCGACGAGACCTCTGCGTTCGGAGGCATCGTGGCGCTCAACCGCGAGGTCGATGAGAAGACCGCCACGGCGCTCTGCGAGACCTTCCTCGAAGCGGTGATCGCGCCCTCGTACAGCGCGAAGGCGCGCGAGGTGCTGGCGGGCAAGAAGAACCTCCGCTTGCTCTCTGCCGGGCCGGGGTTGGCAAAGACGCAGGCCACGCCGCGCGCCCAGCTCGACGCCCGCAGCGTCTCGGGCGGCATGCTGGTGATGGATCGCGACGCGGTCGAGCCGCCTTCCGAGTGGAAAGTGGTCACCAGACGGCAGCCGACCACCGAAGAGCTCGAGGCGCTGCGTTTTGCCTGGAAGATCTGCAAGCACGTCAAGAGCAATGCGATCGTCTTCGCAGGGCCCCGCGAGCTGCTCGCCCAGGCAGGAGGGCAGACAAGCCGGGTGGATTCGGTGAAGATTGCCGCGATGCGCGGCGGTGCGCGTCTGCAAGGGAGCGCGGTGGCTTCAGACGCCTTCTTCCCATTTCGTGACGGACTCGATGCGCTGGCGGCTGCAGGGGCCGGTTGCGTGGTTCAGCCCGGTGGTTCGGTTCGGGACCCCGAAGTGATCGCCGCAGCTGATGAGCATGGGCTCTGCATGATCTTCACAGGTGTTCGCCACTTTCGGCACTGAGTTCCATGCGCATCGTTTGCCAGAAGTGTTCAGCCGCGTACGCCATCGACGACAAGTTCGTCACTCCCAAGGGCGTGCGCGCCCAGTGCCCCCGCTGCCGCCATCTGCAACTGGTAAAGAAAGACGACGCTCCGCCGGCTGCGGCTCCCCAAGCGCCTGCTGCGCCCGGGGGGCCTTCGGCGTTTCTCTTCGACATGGGCGCCGCGCCGCCGCCTCCGGCACCTACGGGTAGTTCCGACCTGCACTTCGGTCAGACCGCGCCGGCTGCGGGCAATGCCAGCGCGAGCCCCTCGCCCTTCGACTTCACTCCGCCCACCAACCCCGGCAGCCCGCTCGATTTCGGCTCGCCGCCTGATCCCGCGGGTGGCAGCCCGTTCGACTTCGCGGCCTCCGCGCCGGCTGGGGGCGAGGCGAGCCCGTTCGACTTCGGTTCGGTGGCCCCGCCTCCGTCGTCGTCGCCGAGCCCCTTCGACTTCGGTTCACCTCCGCCGACGAGCTCGTCAGGCTCTTCTCCCTTCGGGAGCGGTGGGCTGGATCTGGGAGATCCGCCGCCCCCGCCGCCTCCCACGGCGAAGCCTTCCGCGCCCAAGAGCCTGCGGGCCCCAGCGTTTCCCAGCAAGCCGCCTGACGCTGCTGCCGTCGGCGTGAAGTGCCGCACCTGCGGCAAGGACATGACCGACCCCTTCGATCAGGCGCTGGGCGTCTGTGACGAGTGCCGGAACACGTCAGCTGAGTCGGTGACCGCTGACGCGCCGCGGCCCTCAGCGGCCGTCCGTCTGGCAAGCCCGCCGGGTGCGGCGCCGTTGTTCCCCCCGGCCTCCACGCCCATCGGGGCAAACGATGGCCCCCGCACGCGGTCGGCGATGCGCGAGTCCGGCGATTCTTCGGGCGGCAAGGGCAAGATGGTCGGCATCGTGCTCGCCGCCGTAGCGGTGATCGGCCTGGTCGTCGGCCTGGCGATCAAGAAGCCCTGGAGCAACAAGGGCCCCGTGCTGGTGGTCAAGCCCACCGGCGGCGGTCGGCCGGTCGACTCGATCATTCAGCAGTGGCGGCTCAAGTACCCCGACCTCGAGGGCTCGTCGGCCAGTCAGTTGGTCGATGAGGGTGAAGAGCTGCTGCTCAAGGACACCACCAAAAACTACCTCGACTCCGAGGAGGCCTTTCAGCAGGCGCTGGTGCTCGACCCCGGCAACGATCAGGCGCTGGCCGGTTGGGTGCTCTCGGTGGCGTTCGGCAAGCCCGGTCAAATCGACGAGCCCACCGCGAAGGCCGCCGAGTCGATGCTGGCGGCCGCCGAGCAGCGCAGCGGCGAGCTTCGGGTCTTCGTGGCGCACGCGCATTTCCTCATCGCGCGGCAGGGCAACCCCAACGACATCAAGGTGCTTGCCGAGCGTGGGCTCAACAGCAAAGAGCCGCGCGATCGGGCGCTGGCCTCGCTGGCCATCGGCCAGACGGTGCTCACCAAGAACCCGCAGCAGGCCGCGCAGAACTTCCGCGAGGCCCTTGCGATCGACCCCAAGCTCAAGCGCGCCTACTTTTTTCAGGCGCAGCTCGCGGCCATTCAGGGCAACTACAAAGAAGCCACCCGCGCGCTGGAGCGAAGGCTCGAGCTCGACGCCGATCAGTGGGAAGCGGCCGAAGAGCTGGCGCGCCTGCTGGTGGACGTGGGCGATGCGCCGAAGGCCAAGAAGGTGCTCGAAGCGGCGAAGGCCGCCGCACCGCGCGCAGCCCGGCCCCGGCTGGGCCTGGCGATTCTCAGCTATCAACACTTGAACGATCCGAAGGGCGCCGAAGAGCAGCTCACCGCGATCGTCGACGACGCCGAAGTGCCTCGCGGTGAGAAGACCGACGCACTGGTGCACCTCGCGACGATTCAGCGCATCGCGGGCGATGCCGACAAGGCGTCGAACACCATCGATCGTGCGCTCGAGTTGAACCCCGACTCCGTGCCGGGCCGGCTGCAGAAATTCCTCATCCTGCTCGACAAGGGCGTGTCGTCTTCTGCGCGCCTCGAGCTCGATGGGCTCAAGGGCAAGCTGGGCGACAAGTACCTCGAGTCGACGCTCGAGGGTCGGCTGCTCATCGCCGAAGATCGGCTGCCTGAGGCGATTCAGACGCTGTCGGCCACGGTGGAGTCCGACCCCCGCAGGGTCGACGCGATCTTCCTCGCGGGGGCGGCGGCCGCCAAGGCGCGTAAAGACGGCAAGGCCTGGGAGTTCTGTCTGAAGCGGGGCCTGCGCGCCGACCCGAACAGCCGCCCGGTGCCGTCGCTCACGCACCTCTACGTTCGCCCCGCTGACCTGCTCAAGCCGGCCATCGGTGCGTACGCCGCGCTGGTGAAAGACCTCGATGAAGACCCGAGCCCCTCGTTGTGTGAGGGGTTGGTGGCCTGGTTCTCTGAAGACGTGGCCGGCGCCGAGAAGTTTTTCTCGAAGGTGACCAGCATCGATCCCAAGAACGCCGACGGCTACGCGTACCGCGCGATGGTTGCGTTGCGGCGCAAGGACGTGGGCGGGGCGCTCAAGCTCTCGGCCCGCGGCATGGATGGGAGCAAGACCAACGCGATGCTCTACTTTGGTCAGGCGCAGGCGCAGTCGATGGCGGGGAAGATCGATCTCGCCAAAGTCGCAGCGCAGGCCTCGCTCAAGTACGGCCCGCAGCTCCTCGGCCCCAAGGTGATCTTGGGTGATGGTGAAGCTGCCCAGAATAACGCTGACGAAGCGCGCCGGGTGCTCACCTCGGTGTTGCTGAGCGATCCGCTCTACCGGGATGCCAAGCGCGTCCTGTACAAGCACCAGCTGTAAAATGGTCGCTTCACCTCGGCCAGCCGTCCGCTTTGCTGCTATCGGTTCCGCTCCATGAACATCGTCCTCCTCGGTGGTGGCGGGCGCGAGCACGCGCTGGCCTGGAAGCTGCGGCAGAGCCCGCTGCTGACCTCGCTCGTGGTGGCCCCGGGAAACCCGGGCATCGCGGCCCTCGGCGAGTGCGTGCCGCTCGACATCACCAACGCCGCGGCCGTGGTGAAGTTGGCGAAGGATCGAGCTGCTGACCTGGTGGTGGTGGGCCCCGAAGCACCGCTGGTGGCAGGCGTGGCTGATGCCTTGCGGGCTGCCGGCTTCGACGTCTTCGGCCCTGACGCGGCCGGTGCGCGCATCGAAGGCAGCAAGGCGTTCGCCAAGGAGATCATGCAGGCGGCCCACGTGCCCACTGCGCGTTTCGAGCTCTTTGGCGACGTCGAGGCGGCCGCTCAGCGCGCGCTGACCTGGGGTCCGGTGGTGGTGAAGGCCGACGGGCTGGCGGCAGGTAAAGGCGTGGTGGTCGCGACCACGGGTCAAGAAGCGGCCGAGGCCTGCCGCGCGTTGGGATCGTTGCCTTCGGGCCAGACGATCCTGCTCGAAGAGGTGCTCACCGGCCCCGAGCTGTCGGTGATGGCGCTGTGTGACGGCGAGCGGTTCGTGTTGCTGGCGCCTTCGCAGGATCACAAGCGGGTGTTCGACGGAGATCGGGGCCCGAACACCGGCGGCATGGGTGCGTACGCGCCCGCGAACTTCTTGAGCACCGAGCAGCTCGATGAAGTGGGGCGCACGGTCATCGCGCCGACGCTGGCTGAGCTGCGCCGCCGGGGCATTTCGTTTCGAGGCACGCTGTACGCCGGGCTGATGCTGACGCCCGAAGGCCACCGGGTGCTCGAGTTCAATGCGCGCCTGGGCGATCCCGAGACGCAGGTGTTGATGATGCAGCTCGAGACGGATCTCGTGCCCGTGCTGCAGGCCTGTGCCCGCGGGGCGCTCACGAACACCACGCTCTCCCAGCGCGCCGGATTCTCGGTGGGCATCGTGCTGGCTGCCGAGGGGTATCCCGAAGCGCCGCGCACCGGCGATGCGATCGTGCTGCCTTCGTCGCAGGCTGAGGGCACTCAGCTCTTTCACGCGGGCACGAAGTTCAGTGGCGACCAGTTGGTCAGCGCAGGGGGGCGGGTGATCACCGCCTGCGCTCACGGAGCGACGCTGCTCGAGGCGCGCGCGCGGGCGACGGCGCTGGCTGAGACGATCACCTGGCGCGGCCGGCACTTCCGCAAAGACATCGCGGCCGGTGCGCCCCCTTGAAGTCCTCCGTGCTGCACCGCTACGTGCTGCGCGAGCTGCTGAGCCCCTTTCTCTCGGCCACGGCGGTGTTGCTCTCGCTCTTCTACGCAATGGTGTTGGTGCGCGGCGTCGAGTTTCTCTTGGGCAGCGCGGCGCAGGTCTCGGACTGGTTGATGCTGGGCATGGCGATGTTGCCGATGCTCTTGCCGCAGGTGTTGCCGATCTCGTTGCTGCTCGGCGTGATGATCGGCTTCGCGCGGCTGGGTGAAGACGGAGAGCTCACGGCGCTCGCATCGGTCGGGGTCTCTGCGCGCGAGCTCGCCCGGCCTGCGCTGGTGCTGGCCACAGGCGTCTGCGTGCTGCTGGCGATCACCGTCTTCTTCTGGAAGCCCTGGGGCATCGCGCAGATGCGGCAGACGGCGCGTGAGGTGATCGAGCGCAACGTGCTGGGCGATCTGAAACCCGGCACCGTGCGCGCTGATCTGCCGGGCATCGTCTTTCACGCCGAAGCGGTCTCTGGCGGCCCCACGTGGAAGCGGGTGATGTTGATCGACGAGCGGGATCCCGCGCGGGTCTCGGTGCTGTCGGCGCCCATCGCCGAGGCCACCTTCGAGCACGGCGTGGGCATGCGCTTCACGAACGGCGTGCTGGTGCAGCGCGCGTCACCTGAAGAGTACTCCACCACCGCGTTCGAAGAAGGCACGCTGCTGCTCAACGTGGCGGACGCGCTCAATCGCAGGAACACCTTCCGCTTCGGGCACGAAGAGCTCTCACCTTCGGATCTGCTCGAGGCTGCCCGCGGGGCCGAGGCCACCGGCGCACCGGCCGCCCCGTTCTGGTCTGCCTTTCACTTCAGGCTCTCGCAGTTGCTGGCCCCCATCGCGCTCGCGTTGCTGGCGACGGCCGTGGCGCAAGGCGGCCGCAAACGTGCCACCCGCACCGCGGCGTTGATAGCGATGGGGGTCTACTTAAGCTTCTACGTTTTCTCGCGCGTGGGCGTGCAACTGGGCGAACGTGGCGTCTTGCCCCCGTGGGCCGCCGGGCATTTCCCCGTGGTGGTGGCCTTCGTTCTCGGGCTCTTCATGCTCCTGCGCGTAGAGAAGCAGGGCGCGCGATGAAGCTGCTCGAGCGCTACGTGGCGCGGTTGGCGGCCGGCTTGTTCATCGCGCTCACGCTCGGGGTGGTGACGCTCTTTCTGGTGATCGACTTCGGCGATTGGCTGCGCATCTACACGGGCAAGCCGGTGGGCGACGTGGCGCTGCTCTATTGGTATCGCTCGCACGTGGCGATGGTGCAGTTCGCTCCGGCGGCGCTGGTGCTGGCTGCGGGTCTGGCCGTCACGGTGGTGCGGCGCCGCGGCGAGTGGACGGCGATGCGGGCGCTGGGTGCTTCACCGCTGACGGTGGTGCGGCCGATCATGGTGGTGGCCTGCCTGGCGGCGATTGGCCTCATCACGTTCCAGGAGTTCGTGGTCAGCGAGTCGGGCCCGAAGATCGACCGGCTCATGGTGGAGCGCTTCGATCGCTGGGGTGACTTCCTGTCGGTCTATTCACCGCGCCGCTGGTTTCGCGTGGGTGATTCGCTGCTCAACGTGCGGGGTGACTCCAATCCCCAGCGGCTCGAAGACGTGCGGGTCTTTCAGATGGGCGCCTCTTCTGAGCTGGTGCGGTGGATCGAAGCGGGCCGGTTGACCTGGGTGCGCGAGGGCACGTGGCAGGTCGAAGACGCGACCGAGCTCCACTTCGTGGGCCCGGAAGCGCGGCCGGGGCGAAAAGGTTCCTTCGAGTTGGCGCTCCCGCTGAGGCCCGAGGTGACGCAGCTCGCGGTGGGCCGGCCCGAGTGGTTGCCGCTCAGCGTGCTCCAGCGGCAGGTCCCCTTGATGAGCGCGTTGCAGTTGCCTACCGAGCCGACGCGGTTTGCGATTGCCCATCGTTGGGCTGCTCCGGTCGCGGCCGTGCTGGCTGCGTTGATCGCCTGCCTGGTGGGCCTGCGAGGGCAGCGGAGTGCTTCAGTGCCGCGCACCTTGCTCGAAGGCGCGGGGCTGTACGGCGGCCTCTTCGTAGTGGGGATGATCTCGCGAAGCCTGGCGATCAACGGGCGGCTCACGCCGTCACTCGCTGCGTGGCTCGCGCCGTTGTTGCTGTTGCCGATGGTCTTCTGGCTGGCGCGCAGCGCGCCTGCTTCTTCTTCGAGAGCTTGACGACCTTGAACGGGTGACGCGCGGCCTGACCGACGGCGCTTGACCGTACTCATTTGGAGTCCTTTCATTGGACACGAAATGAGTGCGCAGAAGTCGACCCGAAGAAAGCGCATCTACCGGCAGGTCGCCCGCGCCCACGCTGCAGTTGGGACCGAGCAGCGTATTCTCGAGGCCGCCACGCAGCTCTTCGCGGAGACCCCCATCGATGAAGTGCGACTCGAACACGTCGCGGCGATGGCGGGTGTGTCGACGAAGACAGTCAAGCGTCGCTTCGGAACGCGTGACGAGCTGGCGCGGGCCTTCATCGAAGCTGCGGCCCGGCAGAACGTCGAGATGCGTAACGCGGTGCCGCCCGGTGACGTGCGTGCTGGCATCGAGATGATTCTGCAGATGTACGAGCTGTTCGGAGATTCGGTGATGCGCATTCTCGCGCTCGAGGGTCGCATGCAGGTCATCAGTGAGATGGCCGCGAAGGGGCGCGTGGTCCACGAGGCCTGGCTCGAGCGCGTCTTCGGCCCTCGCTGCGCCACGAAGCCCGCGCAACGCAAACACCAATTGTCGTTGTTGTTGGTCGCGACCGACGTCTTCACGTGGAAGCTGCTCCGACGTGACCGGCAACTGTCCGTCGAGAAGACCCGGGCCGTGGTCGACGACCTCATCAAGACGGCCCTTCATCTCAAACCCTGAGGTATCTCATGCGCATCGTCTTTTTCAGTTACGGCACCCGAGGTGACACCCAACCGCAGGTCGCGCTGGCGACCGGCTTGAAAGACCGCGGCTTCGAGGTGCGAATCGCTGCGCCCGAGAATCACAAGGCCTTCGTCGAGAAGGCGGGCCTCGAGTTCGCGCCGCTCTTCGGGAACTCGCAAGACATTCTCGAATCTGAGATGGGCCAGCGATGGCTGCGCACCGGCAACGTCCGCGCCTTCATGAAAGAGGTGACGAACATCTCGGCGCAGATCGACCCCAAGGTCTTCGCCAACGGGCTCGAGGCGACCGACGGCGCCGACCTCATCGTGGGTGGCACGCTGGCCGAAGAGATGTCGAGCACGCTGGCCGAGCACCGCAAGGTCCCGCTGGTCTTCGGCCATACCATGCCGGTCGAGCGCACCGGCGCACACCCGGCCCCGCTCGTCACCAGCGCACCGCTGCCCTTCGAGTTCCTCAATCGCGCGACGTGGGCGCTCTTTCGAATGGCCGCCAAGCAGGTGCACGCGAAGTCGCTGGCGATCTTCCGTGAGCGCCTGGGCCTTGCCCCGCGCGAGTCGGACTACGGGCTGGCCGCCGACTTCGAGGTGCCGGCGCTCCAACTCTGGAGCACCAGCGTGCTCGAGCACCCGGCCGACGCGGGCCCGCTGACCCAGACCACGGGTTACGTGAAGCTGCAGGCCTCGGTGCGGCAGCGCCTGGGCGAAGCCACGCCGCCGCCTGAATTGGAGAACTGGTTGGGGGCGGGCCCCCCTCCCGTCTACGTTGGCTTCGGGAGCATGCCGATGCCCACGCTCCAGCAGTTCGCGCAAGAACTCACCGCCATCGCCCGTCTGCTCAAGGTGCGCTTCGTGCTGTGCGGCGGCTGGAACGACGCGAGCGTGGCGCAGCGCTATGCAGGCGAAGAGCTGTTCATCGTTCGCGCGGTCGAGCACTCGTGGCTCTTCCCTCGCTGCGCAGCCATCGTTCACCACGGCGGCGCGGGCTCGACCGCGGCCAGCCTCGAGGCGGGCGTTCCCACCGTGATCTGCTCGTACTTCGCAGACCAACCGTTCTGGGGCGAGCGGGTCCGAAAGCTCGGCGTGGGCACCTCGTTCCCGGCGGCCCGCCTCACCCAGGCCCGCCTCACCAACGCGCTGCGCGAAGTGCTGGTGCCCGAGGTCAAGGCGCGCGCCGCAGCGCTGGGTCAACGCCTGCGCTCCGAAGACGGGACCCTCGCGGCGGTCGATGCCCTCGAGCGGATCGCCCGTCGCGACCTGCGCCGAGACGCTGTCGCCGCGTGACGGACCGGTCGCCCATCGTTGACTCACCGGTGGGTGTCCCCTCGTCCGCCTCGCCCGTTGTGCCGCCGCCCGAACCGACTCGACGAGACGTGGCCTACTTCTTCTTCGAGAGCTTGAAGACCTTGAAGGGGTGAAGCGTGGCCTGCCGTTCATCGAGCGGCCAGTCGAGCTGGGTCACCGTTTCATACCGAACCAGCAGCTCTGCGGGCGGGCCTTCACGTTCGTCGATCCACAACGCGTCGCTGCCGACGGCAAGCTCGGGTTGTGGCCACAGATCGTACTGACTTCGCCGGCCGCCCACCGTGCTCGCAGGAACGCCCGCGTAAAACGAGGCTGCCGCGCTGAGCTGATAGCGGTTGGTGAAGACCGTCAACCCTTCACCTTTGACGCGCTCGAGCCAGGCCCAGCCGTGAAGCTTCTGCACCGCGGGCACGTTCCACAGCGGGCGCGGTGCCATCAGCAGCACCATCGAGCCCACGGTGATGATCGCGAGGTTGAGGCCCAGCGCTGCGCGTTTCCACTTCTGAAAGCCCGTCATCGCGAGCCCGACGCAGGCGGAGATCCACGCCGCGGCAGTCCAGTTCGCTTCACCCCGCGCCTTCCACGAGGCTAAGCCGAAGAAGACGATGGGCAGCAGCGTGGCGACTTTGAGCACCGCTGACGCGCGCTCGCGAGAGAGCCACCAGAGCGTCAGCAGCACCAGCACCGGGCCTCCCATGAGCAACTGGCCGCCGAGAAACTCGAGCAAGGTCGCAAAGCCGCCGCCGCCGTAGGTCAGGCCGTGCCAGATCTGAAACCGAAAGCCCTCCCAGTCGTTCTTCGCGTTCCAGATGATCGTCGGTGAGGTCACCACCAACGCGATCACCGTGGCGATCACCAGGTGCAAAGGCCGACGAAAGAAGACCACCAGCACCGGCAACCCCAGCAAAATTCCGTTGTACTTCGAGAGCATCGCGAGGCCCCACAACACGCCGGTGAGCACGGGCCGTTTGCCGATGAGCGCGACCAGGGCCCAGGCCCAGAAGGCGAGCAGCGGTGCGTCAGGCGTGCTGAGCGTGCCGAGCAATGCCGAGGCGGGCGTGCTCGCGAAGAGGGCCGTCGCCCACCACGCCTGCTCGCGCGTGCCGCCCACGGTCGACGTGAGCTTGTGCACGCCGGCCAGCGCGACGGCGCCCCACAGCAATGCACCGAAGCGGATGCCGAGCAGCGCGATGCTCCAGGCGATCAACGCGGGGTGATCGAAGTACGCGAGCTGAAAGTGCTGCGACCACGTCCAGTAATAGGCCTCGTCGGGGTACGTGTCGGTGCCCAGCGCCAGCGCGATTCGCAGCACGAAGCAGAAGGCGATGATGACGATGGGGGCATTGGCCCGCAGCCAGCTCACGGCAGCCCCAGCGCCCTTCGGTACACCTGCATGGTCTGGCGCGCGCAATCGTCCCAGGACGCGCGGGCGGCCCGTTCAATTCCCGCGGCAGAAAGTTCACGGCGAAGCGCCTCGTCACGGAACACGCGCAGGCAGGCTTCTCGCCAGGCCAGCGGGTTGTCGGGCGCCACCAGAATACCGGCGCCTCCGACGACCTCGGGGTGCGAACCTGAGGAGGAGACGATCACCGGCGCGCCGCAGGCCATCGCCTCGAGCGCGGGCAGGCCGAACCCCTCGTAGCGGGAGGGCACCAACACCGCGACCGCGCTTGCATAGAAACGAACCAGCTCTTCATCAGTCAGCGGCGAGAGCTCGATCACCTTGTCGCTGAACCCGACCGCGCGGCGTGCGCCCCTGCCGGCGAGCAGCACCAGGGGCGCGGGGAGCCCGTCGGCGATGGGCAGGAGGACGCTCAAGTTCTTGTACGGCTTGGTATTGCCGATCACCGCGAAGTACCTCGGCGGCAGACCACGCCGGGTGCGGAAGTCTTCGAGGTCCTGCGTGAGGGGAGGGCGGAAGGAAGGGTCGACCCCGTTGCCGATGACCTGGAAACGCTGTGGCGGAAACCCCAGGTGCACCGAGAGCTCGCGCCGGCTGAACTCGGAGACGGTGATCAACGCCTGGGCCCGTGACGCGCGGGGGCCGACCACCAGCCGGTAATACGCCGTGCGCGAGAACGACGCGCTCTCTGCCAGGGCCAGGTGATTGGCGTCATGGAGCGTGGCCACCAGCTTTCCCGGCCACAACGAGGGCACCGAGAAGCTCGTGGCGTGAAAGAGGCTGGGCCCGTGCCGGAGCAGATCCGCCAGCAGGCTCGCCTGCTCGAAGATCGAGAGGAAGTCAGCGCCCGCCTTGACCAGCGGAATACGGGGGGTGAGCTCACCGAGATCGTCGGGGACTCCTGCGGGGGCTGTCAGGCCGACGAACTGCCAGCCGGGCTCCAGCGCGGGGAGACGGCGCGCCAGCTCGAGCGCGTACCGGGCAATGCCATGCAGGTGACCGCGCACCATCCGCAGGTCGATGAGAATCTTGACCACCACGAGAGCGTACACAGGACTGTGTGCTAGGCGCGTCTCGAAAATGGGACTGCCCGTCGAAATGCCCGGTGAGCTGCGGAACGCCCGTGTGGCGCTCGTGCACGATTGGCTCATCACCTGGCGTGGTGGGGAAAAGGTGCTCGAGGCGATGGCCGAGCTCTTCCCCTCGGCGCCCATCTTCACGCTCTTTCACGATCCCAAAGACATGCCGGCCAGCATCGAGTCACACCGCATCGTGGCCTCCGTGCTCGATCGCATTCCCGGAGCGCGGACCCGGCACCGTCAGATGTTGCCGCTGATGCCCGGCGCGATCAGGCTGCTCGACGTGGGGAACGTCGACCTGATCGTCTCCTCGAGTCATTGCGTGGCGAAGGCCATTCGGGTGCCTGCGGGGGCGAAGCACGTGTCGTACGTGCACGCGCCGCTTCGGTACATGTGGGATCGGTTCGACGACTATTTCGGGCCGGGCAAGGCGTCGTTGCCGGTGCGAATGGCTGCGCGGGCGCTGCGGCCCGGGCTGCGCGCGTGGGATGTCTTCACCTCGACGGGCGTGGATCGGTTCGTCAGCAACAGCGCTCACGTCGCGCGCCAGGTTGCCGAGCGATATCACCGCACGGCGCGGGTGATTCATCCCCCCGTCGAACTCGAGCGCTTCATCGATCTGCCGCTCGAGGGTTCAGGTGAAGGCGGCTACTTTTTGTGCCTGGGGGCGCTGGCTCCGTACAAGCGCATCGACCTGGCGATCGAGGCCTTTCGCAACAGTGGCCGCGAGTTGTGGATTGCGGGCAGCGGGCAGTCGGGGCAATGGCTCACGGATCTGCCTCCGAACGTGAAGGCGCTGGGGCAGGTGGCCGATGACGCGTTGCCTGGGTTGCTGCGGCATGCGCGCGCGTTGGTGTTCCCCGGGGTGGAAGATTTCGGCATCACGCCGCTCGAGGCGCAGGCGTGTGGCAGGCCGGTGATCGCCTTTGCGCAGGGTGGGGCGCTGGAGACGGTGACGGCGAAGACCGGTGTCTTTTTCCACGAGCAGACGGTCGAGGCGTTGCGCACGGCGCTCGCTGAGTTCGATGCGTTCGAGGCGGGTTTCGAGCCGGCCGATGCGCGCGCCCAGGCGAGCCGATTTTCCCGAGCTGCGTTTCAGCGAGCGTTGATCGAAGAGCTGAGCGCCGCGTTGGCAACCAGGTAGTCGCCGAAGTCCCCTCGCCCTGCGCAGGAGACTGATGAAAGAGGTGCCTCGACTCCGCTCGCAGGGTTGATCGAAATAGAAATGACTCCAATCACCGGTCTCCCCGAGCGCAGTCGAGGGGGCACTTACCGCCCGAAGGCGAGGTAATCCCTCGACCCCGCTCGGGATGAACGGTGGGCGCTCCTTATTTCGATCAACGCTGTCGGGCTGAACGGATTTCGGCAGGTTCCGTTCGTGCCGAGCGGAGTCGAGGCACCTATTCCTCACCCAACGCAGTGTTTCTGTTTGAAACAGGGGCGCGAACATCAACCGCGCAGGGCGGTGCTCGTCACGGTGGCCAGCACCCTCACCAGCTCCTCCGGCCTGCTGACCACCGAGGCCCTGCCGGCCCCGAACATCGAGGGCAGCCAGGCCTTCGCCGCGGGGTCGACCGCGAGGGCGTGCATCACCACCCCGCTGGCTTGCGCGTCGATGACGGCGCGGTGCACGTCGGCCACTCCGTAGCGGCCTTCGTACCGATCGAGATCGCTGGGCTTGCCGTCGCTCACCAGGAGCAGCAGCCGCTTGCGAGCACCACACTCGAGCAACAACCGCGTGGCGTGGCGCAGCGCGGGGCCGATGCGGGTGAAGCCGCCGGGAGAGAGGCTCATCACCCGGCGCGCACCGGCCGCCCACGGCTCGTCGAAACGTTTGGCGAGCAGGAACCGGCAGTCGCGCCGCGTCTGGCTGCAGAACGCCGCGACCGAGACCTCGTCGAACAGGCCATCGAGCGCGTCACCCAGGGCGATCACCGCCTCCTTCTCGACGTCCATCACGCGGCGGTTGGCCACCCACGCGTCGGTCGAGAGGCTGGCGTCGAGCAGCACCAGCACCGCGGTGTCTCTCGTGTGCCTTCGCCTCGCCGCGTAGAGGCGGGTCTGGTCGCACTGGCCCGCCCGCAACGCCCCGTATCGGGCCACGAGCGCGTCGATGTCGACGTCGGGCCCGCTGACCTGCCGCAGCCTCCACGCGCGCGCCGCCTCGAGTTGCTCGAAGACGGCGCGCAGCCCGGTGGTGGTGCGCACGAGGCGACCCCGCAACGCGCGCAACGCTTCGTCGGCGCCCTCCGCGATCTCCACCTGGCGCGTGGTGAGGCGGCACCACTCACGGCGCCACTGGTGCCGGGCTTCATCCCACTCGTCGTAGGTGGCCTCGGCCGGGCCGGTGCTCTCGTCTTCGAGATCACCCACCGCGCCGTCGATCAACACGTCGGCGCGGTAGAGACTGCGGGCCCGCTGGTGGCTGCGCATCACCTGCTTCAAGTCGAGCTCGTCGAGCGCCTTCTGATGCGCGGCCAGCTCGTCGTCGCCGTCGATGCGTTTGCTGCCGCCCTTGTAGGTCTCGAGCGTGTGCACCTTCTCGAAGCTGTGCACCAGCGGGTTCTCGGCGAGCTCGTTGTTCGGTTCTTCGATGCGCTGGGGCTGGGTGACCACCCGCTTCTGCACCTCGGTGCCGCCGGGCAACGACGACGCATCGGCCTGCTGTTTCGGAGCAGGCACCGTGAAGGCCCGCGCGACCGGGAGCATCAGCTCACCCCAGAGCGGCACCGAAGGCTCACGCGGGCCTGCGCGCAGCCAACGCCTCGGGGCCGCGGGCAGCAAAGGGAGTCGCCGCAGCACCTCGTTCAGCACGACCTGGCCCGGGGGCACGCTCGCCAGCGCAGCCTCCGCCCACGCCCACGCTTCGTCGGAGAGCTCGCCCTTCAACGTGGACGGCCAGCGGTCTGCGCCCAACGTCAGCCGCACGAACGCCTCGACGGCCTGCGCGCGTGCGTCGGCGAGCGGCGGCGTGGGGCGCGCTTCGATCATCGCGCGCTCGAGGCGGGGCAGAAGCCCGGCCAACATCGGAGCGTCGTCGAGCAGCCGGTGCCGCGTGGTGGGCGCGGCGAGGGCGGTGACGAGCACGAGGTCGTCGTCTTTGAGCCCCGCGGGCCGGGTGAAGTCGAGCGCGCGTGAGCTGCAGGTCCACACCAGGCGCACCAACAGCGCAGCGAGGTTGAGCTCGCGCGTGGGCGCAAAGTCGAAGTGCTTGGGCAGGTACAACACGTCGCCGCGATGGCCACCCGCCTCGTCGCTCGTGGTGACCGTCACCGGGGCCGAGGTGAGCAGCCGCGCGAGCACCTCGAGCCGGGCGCGCTCGGGTTCGACCTCCACCCGTCTCGTGAGGACCTCTCGCGACGCTCGCGGTGAAAACCAACGTCGCGCGCCGTCGAAGGCGGCCCCGAAGAGCGCTTCATCCCATGCCATGCGTCAGCCCTCTTCGCGGTTCGAGGTTCAGAACGAGAGATCGACCAGGTCTTGCAGAGCGCTGGCGGTGGGCGGGTCGTCGGTCAGTGGTTGCACCAGCGTCACCTGGCAAGCCACCCGCGGCGCGAGCCCCGAGGCCATCAGGCGCGCGGCCATCACCAGCAACCGGGTGGACACCGTCTCGGCCAACCCCAGCGCGTCTTGGGAGCGCACCTTTTTTGCCCACGCCACCAGCCTCCGCGCCTGCTTCGAGTCGATGCCCGTTTCGCCTTCGAGCACCTCGGCCTCTGCGTCTTCGGGCGGGTAGTCGAAGTGCAACGAGACGAAACGTTGGCGCGTGGAGGGCTTGAGTTCCTTGAGGCCGCGTCGGTAGCCGGGGTTGAAGCTCGCCACCACCATGAACGCGGCCGGAGCGGTGAGCACCTCGTCGTTGCGATCGACGAAGAGCTGCCGGCGGTGATCGGTCAGCGGGTGCAGCAGCACCACCACGTCCTCCCGCGCCTCGGCCACTTCATCGAGATAGAGAATGCCGCCCTGCCGCACCGCGCGCGTGGCCGGGCCGTCTTGCCAGACCGTGTCACCGCCGCGCACCAGCCAGCGCCCGACCAGGTCGGCCGCGCTCGTCTCGTCGTTGCAGGCCACGGTGATGAGCGGGCGCTGCAGCCGCTCGGCCATGAACTCGACGAAGCGTGACTTGCCGCAGCCCGTGGGCCCCTTGAGCAACACGGGGAGCCGCTGCGCGTGGGCCCGCTCGAAGACGGCGACCTCGTCACCGATGGGTCGATACCAGCTCGTCATGGCTCAGCCCCTCGCCGCGGCGACGGCCGGGAGCGGCTCGGGCGGGAGCTCCTGCGTGGTGCTCTGCTGCGCGCCGGTCACCTTCGCCGTGGGCAGGCCGTACCGAACGAAGTTCCACACGAACGCCGCGATGCCGGCGGTGAAGAGGGTGGCCGCGAGGATCAACCCGACGAAGTGAACCTCGACTTCCTTCTGCACCGTCAGGAAGTCCATGCCGGCGCGCCGCTCGAGCACCACTTGCGACACACCGGCCACGGCGAAGGCCAGGGTCATGGCGGTCATGCCCACGTTCGAGCTCCAGAAGGCGAAGCCCGCGGTGGGATGATCGTAGAGCTTGCGGCCGGTGAGCAGCGGCATCGCGTAGGTGATGATGCCGAGCACCAGCATCGCGTACGCGCCCCAGAAGGCCATGTGGCCGTGCATCGCGGTGACCAGCGTGCCGTGCGTGTACATGTTCACCTGCGGCAGCGTGTGCGCAAAGCCCAGGAAGCCCGCGCCGACGAAGCTCATGAAGGAGCACCCGACCGTCCACAACAGCGCGACGCGGTTCGGGTGCGTGCGGCCACCCTTCTTCGCCATGCTGAAGGCGTAGATGGCCATGCCGAGGAACGCGAGCGGCTCGAGCGCGCTGAAGACGCCGCCCACCATCAGCCAGTAACGAGGCAGGCCGATGTAATAAAAGTGGTGGCCCGTTCCGAGGATGCCGCTCAAGAACGTGAAGCCGACGATCACGTAGAGCCACTTCTCGATGATCTCGCGATCGACCCCGGTCAACTTGATCAGCAGGTACGAGAGGATTGCGCCCATGATCAGCTCCCACACGCCCTCGACCCAGAGGTGCACCACCCACCAGCGCCAGTAGCTGTCGACCGTCTGGTTGTCGGTGGGGATCATGCCGGGCAGGTAGAGCAGCGCGGCGGTGAGCAGGCCGAAGAAGAGCACCATCGAGGTGGTCGACTTGCGTTCGCTCTTCCACACCGTCCAACCGATGTTGGCGATGAAGAGCAAGATGTCGATCACCACCAGGTAGTCGAGCGGCCGGGGGATCTCGAGGAACTTGCGGCCCTCCCACCAGCCGAAGTGAAAGCCGATGATCGCGGCGACGCCGGTGAGCACGAAGGCGATCAACTGCACCCACGCCAACTTCGGCCAGGCGAGCTCACGGTTGCACTCGTCGGGAATGATCCAATACGCCGAGCCCATGAAGCCGGCCAGCAGCCACATCACCAGCAGGTTGGTGTGCGCGGCGCGCGCGACGTTGAAGGGAATCCAGTCGTGCAGCCCGTCGAAGCCGGCGTGCGCGAACGCCATGAGGAAGCCGTAGATCAGCTGAAGCGAGAACAGCAGCATGCACGTCGCGAAGAAGCCCCACGCGACCTTCTGACTGTGGAACTTCATCGAGGCATCTCCTTCTGCGCAGAAAGGAACGTGACGAGCTCGGCGATCTGGCCGTCGTCGAGGGGCAGCTTCGGCATGCGGGCATCGGCCTTCACGGCGAGCGGATCTTTCAGCCACCGTTCGAAGTACGCCGCGTCGAGGCGGCTACCCACGCCGTCGAGCGCGGGGCCCACGGTGCCGCCGGTGCCCTCGAGCGAATGACAGGTGACGCACAGCTGCGAGAAGACCTGCGGCTTCTTCTGAGCTGCCGGGGAAGCAGCGCGCTGGGCCGGTGCTCCGAGCGAGGGCTTCGCGGGGAAGCCGTTCAGGTCGACCGTCTGCGCCCACGCGAAGAACGCCACCAGGTCGGTCACCTCGCCGTCGGTGAAGTGGTAGTTCGTCATGCGCCGCTGCCCGGGGAACATGGCGTCGGGATCTTTGAGCTGCGCTGTGATGAACGCGGGCCCGCGGCGCTCGTACACGCGGGTCAGCTCGGGGGCGTAGTACGCGCCTTCACCGAACAGCGTGTGGCAGCCCATGCAGTTCTTGTCTTCCCACAGGTGTTTGCCGCGAATGACCGACTCGGTGAGCCCGGCCGCGTTGGTGCGCGCAGGCATCTGTTGAAAGGTGTCGTAGGAGAGCCCGAGAAAGACGGTCGAACACAGCGCCGTCCCCCCCAGGAAGAAGGCCTTGGCGGCCGATTTGGAGAGCATGGTGGCGGGCGCTCTTCAGGTGTCGTGCCACCGGGCTTTCCCCCCGGGAGCGAAGTGCGAATGGGCTCCGGGCGTTCCATCAAGTTCCCTTTTGAAACATACCCTCGCCCGACGCTTCGTCAGGCGGGCCGCCTCGGCGTTCTGGGGCTCCTGGCTGCAAGGACCGCGTTTTCGTCGCGCGCTGAGCAGGCACAGCCGTTGCTCAACGCTGTGTCCATGAAGCCCGATGGAGCAGACGTGGTCGTTCGGCTCCCCATCCGGGTGCGGCGGACGGAGTACGGCCAGGGCGAGTCCACCGAAGTGTGCTCGGTCGCGTGCCCCATCGCTGGCGGCGACGTCCCGCTCACGAAGTGCGCGGACTGCGAGCGTGCCCAGGCGGTCCTGGGTGAACGGGGGGAACGGGTGCTTGAGTGCCGCGTTCCAGCGAGCATCACTCAGAAGCAGTCGCCACCGGCAGCCGACCTTCACGAGAAGTTGCAACGAACCAAGGTCTCGGAAGTGATGACCCGGTCGGTCACCTGCGTGGACAGTGAGCTCGACCTCGCCGAGCTCTCGAAGCTCCTGCAGACGCTGGGGCTCCGAGGGGTCCCCGTGGTGGAGGACCAGGGCGTCATTCTGGGCATGGTCTCGCTCACCGACCTGGTGCGCGGTTCTCGAGAGGAATCGAAGGGCGACCCGTATCCGCCCGACTGGGCGGGGCTGCTGGTCGAGGACATCATGAGCGGCGAGGTGGTGACGCTCCGGGAGACGAGCTCGGTAGCCGAGGCGATGGTGCTGATGTCGAAGAACAAGCTGCACCGGGTCGCGGTGGTGGCTCACAACGACGTGGTGGTCGGCATCTTGTCGCTCGTCGACCTGGCTCGGTGGGTCGCTCGCGAAGGCGCAAGCCCGTAGCGGGTCGCGGGGGCGGCACAAGCTCGCTTCCTGCGAACTATTTTCCTCGTCGCCTTTCTCGCAGCCTTGCTCCGCTCCGCGTGCAGCAATTGCACGGGAACGAGAGCCGGTTGAATTCTGTACGCGCCACCTCCCCACGCACACGGCGCTCTAATTGCAGTGCAGACTGGCATGGCGACCTACGGCTTCGGACGGATCCTCTCAGGCGTGACCTTTGAGAAAGCACGAGAACGAGTCACCGAGGCCCTGAAGGTCGAGGGCTTCGGGGTGCTGACCGAAATCGACGTGAGCCAGACGCTGAAGAAGAAGCTCGACCTCGACTTCCGGCGCTACGTCATTCTCGGGGCCTGCAACCCCGTGCTCGCTCATCGAGCGCTCGTCGCTGAGCCCGAGATCGGCCTGCTGCTGCCCTGCAACGTGGTTCTACAGGAAGACCCGGGGGGAATCGCGGTGTCCATCGCCGATCCGCGCGCGATGTTTGCGATGGTCGCAAATCCGTCGCTCGAGCCAGTGGTGGCTGAGGCCGACGAACGCCTGCGCAGAGTGCTGGTGGCGCTCGGCTGATCGTTTCCTGGCACGGCGTTGTAACCGGCTCGCCCACGCTGAAAACCAATCCTTGTCGTGCCTCTTCGCCGCCGAAGGACGGCTCGCTTCAGGCACTGCAGGTGCTCAACGGTGTTCGCATCCGGAGGTCCGCGTTGGCCGAGTTCGCTAGGCCGGTTCCTGAGTCGGGAGATCGTCGACCCAGCTGCGCAGCTTCGCCTCGACTGGAGTCGACAATCCGGTTGGTCGCCGACGCACTGCGCGAACTTAACCGCCGTTGGGCCCTCGTCGGGGGGGCTGGCCGTCTCCGCTCGCGCAGAGCCGAGGTTCACCCACGACATCGATCTTGCCGTCGTGGTCGAAGATGACGCCGATGCCGAGCGGCTGGTGCACGCCATGCTGCAGCGGCGCACGAGACGACAAACGGCGTCCACAGGACGCTGCCGACCTCAAAGCGCTTTTCGTGGAAGCCGAGCAGGGCGACCTGGCGCTCGCAGAGAAGGCCTTGGCGCTCATCACCGAGCGCGGCTTCGCCCGCGGCCGCGACCTGAAAGCAGCGTGGCGCACCCTCCTTGACGATCGGACCTAAAGGCGCGCCCGAGCCGGGCGTTGTCGACGGCCTCACCAAAGCTGGCGACGCGGACCTTGAAGAGATTCTGGCACCAGCGCCAATGTCCTCGACAACCTCGCGCTCGCCACAGCTCGGAAGGGTGGCGGAAGCGCAGCAGGTCTTCGAGCGCATCCTCTCGCTGAACCCGAACGACAATCAGGGCGTGAAGTTCTGCTAGGAAGATTTCCGGAAAAAGCGAAGCTAGGAGGCGCTTCGAAAGCACGAACGCACTGAGCAGAGCCCCGATCTGCATTGATCCAGCCTTCCCTCCTCCGCCGGATCGTGCGCAGCTGGCCTGCGCCCGGCGTGCACCACGTGATTCACGTGTCCTCCATCGAGTGCATCGTAGGCAGCGGCGTTGTGGTCTGTTCTCGGTTCGTCGCAGTCGGAAGGGACGTGCATGATGGCGAGGAGAGGGCGCAAGAATCCGTCAATCGCGATGTGGTCGCTCGTGGGGCTGGCTGCGCTGGTTTCGGTGGGTGCCGGGGGCTGGGGGTGTCTGGCGGTGGTGGTCGTCGCGACCGCGGCGATTTGGCTTCTCGTGGGTCGCTCGGAGCAACCGGACCCGAGCCCTCGCTCCGAGCTCGGGTTCGACGGTCCCCTGCTCGTCGAGCCCCCCGCGGTGCCAGTGCGGGGCTCGGGAGCGACGCGGCGACAGATGAGTCGCGCGGACGACGACGAGCTGGTGCCGGTGCGCGAGTCCCGGCACGCGGCGCCGGAATTCAAGGTGCCCCCGGCTCCGCGCGGGTTCGGGCAGGGCCGCTGGATTCCCGCGGAGGAGTCGATCGTAGTGCAGGGCGTCTCCCTGCTCCGAGGCCAGTTTTACGTGGGCAACGCGCTGCCCGCGGCCAGCCGCGAAGTCGACCCGTGCCTGATTGACCCCTCGAAGCCGGTGGCATCGACGGGCGACTTCACCCAGCGGCAGACCGACTACTGGCCGAGCTACTCCTCGATTTCTCCGTCGGCCCGTCGGGCCTACCTCGAGTGGCTGGCCGGCGGCCGGGAGCACCCCGAAGCCAACATCGGCTACGTCTTCCTTTTCTTCTACGGCCTCGAGCGTCGGGTGCTGATCGACGCGCGGAATGATCGTTCCGTCGACCAGGACTTCCCTTCCATCGCCCTCGAGCTTCGACGCCTGCTCCAGCTCTACGGTGGGGCCTCGCGGTCGTTCAGGCACTACGCCGGGACGCTTCTCGACTGGGTGGAGCTCTCGCGACAGCAACCGCAGCTCTACTTGAAGCCGGTGCCTGAGCTGCCCTCGACGGGAGAGGTCCCCTTCTCCCTGCGCGTCGCCATCGGCCAGGCGGCGGTGGACGGAAGCCCGCTCCCCGCGTCACTGGCCCTGGCGTGGACGAAGCACGAGCCCTCGATTCGTTTGCGAACGGCCGCGAAGCGTTGCGCAAGCCAGTTCGCCCGCCTCTTTGAGCAAAAGTACGCCGCCACGTTTGGTACCGGCATGGTGCTCACGCCCAACCGCACCCGGCTGAAGTTCTTCTACCGGCCCGCCTCCGCCGGGTTGCTGGGGGCGGGGGAGTTCGTTCAGACCTTCGGAGGCCTTCCAGACGTCACCGCGCTCACCGGCCCCATTCGAAACCTGCAGGACCTGGCCGAAGCCACCACCAGCGAGCTGGAGCCGTTCAGTCGATTGATCGGACGGCAGCCCGCCGCGAGCGAATCGATGGAGGGCCTGGCACTCCTGCCGGCGACGCTCTGGCCTTCCGCGGCCCAGGAAGTGGTGGCCTCACTTCGCGCGCGGATGCGAGACGGCCAGCTGCGGCTGTCGTGCTCCGAGTTCCTCTCGCTCTTCGGGGCCACGACTGTTCCTCCCCGCGCGAGGCTCGCCAGCTTCCTGCGCGCGCTCGAGGCGTCAGGGCTCGGCTTCGAGCCGGATGTGCTGGGCCGCGCCCGTCCGCCGAAATCAGACGAGTCGGTCGTGCTCTTCGAGATGACCCCGTCAGACGCACGCCTCACCGGGAGCGCGGCCTACCTGGCTGCGGAGCTCACGCTGCAAGTGGCTTCCTCGGTAGCGGCGGCTGACGGCACCTTCGGGGAGGAAGAGACTCGCTACCTGCAGCGGCAGATCGACGCCTGGCATCACCTCGGTCCGAATCAGCAGCGGAGGCTGCGCGCGCACCTCTCCCTGCTGGCGGTAGAGCCCGAATCCGCGACGGCGCTGAGAAAGAAGCTCGAGCCGCTGGATCAGCGCACGCGTGAGACGATTGCGTCGATCATCGCCAACCTCGCGCAGAGCGATGGGGTCGTCACCCCTGCCGAGGTGCGCATGCTCGAGAAGGCGTACCGGGCGCTCCAGGTCGATCCGAAGCGCGTGTTCAGCGATCTGCACGGCGCGGCCGTCAAAGAGGCCGGTTCGCCTTTGACCGCGGTCGACGTCTCCAAGCAGGGGTTCAAGCTGGACCCCGCGCGCATCGCGCAACTCCAAGAGGACACGAATCGCGTCTCGGCGCTCCTCTCGGACATCTTCAGCGAAAGTGAGAGCGAACCTGCGCCCTCCCCTCCTGCGGTCCCCGAGCCGCAGCTCCCCGAGGAGCGCGAGGACGAAGCGCCCTCAATCCTCGGCCTGGACGCGCGCCACTCCGCATTCGCGCAGCTGCTGCTGTCCCGCCCCCATTGGAGCAGAGCCGAACTCCTCGACGTGGCTGCAGACATGGAGTTGATGCTCGACGGCACGCTCGAGCACATCAATGAAGCTGCATTCGAGTCGTTCGATCTCCCCCTGCTGGAGGGCGAGGATCCACTGGAAGTCAACGCCGAGATCGTCAAGAGGTTGCAGCCATGAGCATCGTGAGCACTGCCATTCGCCCGCGTGAGCGCGATGCCGTGATTCAGTCCCTCCGAGCTGGCGTCGTGCCGCGGGCCGGCCAGCACCTGGTGCAGGTGGGACGGGCGAAGGAGATCGAAGGTGAATCCTCGCCGCGCCCCTCCTGACGCAGAAGCTGGCGCGTGAGATTCGCAGGGGATGAGCGAGACCAGATTGGAAGACGTACTGGCGGAGTTGAAA
>JAYVFP010000316.1:0-2764 GCA_043773025.1 Archangium sp. | reverse complement strand
GGTTCTTCTCCCGCGTGTCGGCGCCATTGGCTGCCGACTTCGAGCCCGGGTCATTGAACGTGTAGTACCCGCGCCCTTCGGCGTCGGCGCCGCAGCCGGTGAGCACCACGTAGTGGTCTGCGTTGCCGCCATTGAAGCCAGGGCTGGGCGTGCGCCACGTCACCCCCACCATCACTGGCCTGCCTGCCTCGAGCTCCGCGTCGATGTACGAATGAGCCTCGGCGGCTCGGGCGGCGTTGGGATTGATTCGCCCGGCCGCGTCCTTCGAGTCCGCGATGTTGATATTGGAAGCGTCATCCCCTCCCCCTGGCGTCGCGGTGTTCTTCCCCCTCGCCATCATCTCCTTCACCATCGGGTTGCAGGACTTCATCCCGCCCTTCACGTTCCCGTGGTCTTCGAACTGCGAGTACCAGGGGACATTGAGGGCGACGGCCTTCAAGTCCTTGGGCGCCTTCGCAGCTGAGGTCTCCGTCGTGATGGGCTCAGCGACGAGCTCGACGCCCTTCTTGGCAGGCACAACGCCTTTCAGGGCGGCTGCACCCTGTGCCTGCAGCGCTGCCGCAGAGATGGTCGGTGCGCTGGAGACCAGCTGAGGCAGCACAGGCCCTACGGCCGTCGCCGTGCCTGCATCGAACGCGTCCACCGTGTTGACCGGTGTGGAGGCCGAGAGAGGTGCTGCCGGCAGCCTTGCAGCCTCAACCGGTGCGGTCTCCAGCGGGGTGGCGGTGGTGAAGAACGAGGAGAGCTTCGAAGAGATGTTCAGGCTCATGTGGTGTTCCTTTCGGGACGCTCCATGAGCAACCTCCTCGCCACCCTGCCCCCTTGCGCATTCAGCAGGTTGGGAAAGCCGGTGGCTCTCCTGCGGTGGACTTGGCCGTCCGTAGTGGACGCCATTCGCCGATGGACGCTCGAGTCTCAGCGCGTGGACCGCGCTGCCTCGCAACTGCCCGTATTCCAGAGCCGGAGGTAGTGGCGCGACAGCTGCTCAAGGAGGTCTCACACGCAGCACAACCGAGGACGTCCACCATGAAGATTCAGCTCCCGCCGCCGCCTCCCCGCGCCGCAACGCCCCGCCTGTCGCTCCCGCTGCCGCCGCCTCCTCCCGCTCAGCGGCCTCCTCTGATGCGTCCGCCGCCCCCGCCGCCGCGCGGCGACGCCTTCCAGCCCAGCAACGTCGCGACGCTGTCGCCGCAGGCCGGCATCAGCCCTGCCTTCGTGCGCCAGGTCGAGCAGACCGCCACGCCTCAGCTCAAGCTGCTCGCCTCCCAGCTGAAGATGGAGCTGGTGATGGCGCGCTTCTCGGGCCAGCCCGGCAAGGCGGCAGACCTCCAGCGGAAGCTCACCTTCGTGGAGGGACAGCTTCACCGACGTGACGTAAAACAGGAGCTCGTCTCCCGCTTCGCCTACCAGCGCCAGTCAGCAGGCATGTCCAACGGCGAGCTCACGGGGGCACGCTCGAAGGAGTCGCAGGCGCTCTTCGTGGCGCAGTTCCGTGGCGATGTCGCAGGCGTGAAGGAGGCGAGCGCGAAGCTGGCCATCCTCGACCGGGAGATTGGGAAGAGAGAGCACGAGCTCGGTGCCTTCCAGAAATCTCTGGGTGGCATGTCGCCCGAGCAGCTCGACAAGGCCGGGACCGCGCTGGTGGCCGAGCTCGAGAAGGCGTTGTTCTCGCCGGGTGCCACGGCGGCTCAGAAGGACAGCGCCTTCAGCAAGCTGGCGCTGCTCATCGGCGAGCACCTTAAGCGCGGGATGGCGAGCGCGTTTGCGGGCGGCGTCTCGGACGATGCCCGCTACTCGAAGTGAACGAGGCCTCAACATGCGCGCGCCCGGCTTCTCCGACTTCGTGGTGGCTGCAGTCATTGAAGGTGCGCTCACGCTGCTGCTTGAGCCCGGACGGTGGACCCATGGCGCCCAGGCCCGGACCGGTGATGGGCGACCGACGAAGCCAGAAGCCGACGACGCAAAGTCCTGGTGCGTCTGCGGCGCCATCCGTCGAGCCTCGTTCATGGCGCTTCGCCCCTCGGATGAGCCCTCACGTCTGCGCGCACTGCTGCTCGTGGAGATCGCCGCCAGACACCTCTCGACTCTCCTGATGCAGGACTTTGGAGTGCCCTGCCCCAGCCGGAACGCGACCCGGCACCTCATCGACTGGAATGACGTAGTGGGCCGTCGGCAGGGGGACGTCATCTTGCTGTTTCGAAGGACTCTGGGGCTCTCCCAGAGAACGAGCCGGGCCGCGTAGGCGCAGCGCGCTTAAAGTGAGCGTCGAGCAACGAGCGGTCGCTGCCTGTTGCGCCCGCAGCCCTCGTCGCCGCCCCCCTGTGTCAGGAAAGTTGTCGCCTCGCTTGAGGCTGAAATCCGCAGGGGGCGATGAGCCGAGAACGACGTGAAAACCTATTCAGAAGGCATCAAAGAACAGATGGTGAAGCGGTTGTTGACGCCGCCCGGGATGAGCGTGGAGGAGCTGGCGAAAGAGACGGGAATTTCAAAGTCAGCGCTGTGGAAGTGGAGGTCGACGATGGTGAAGACGACGAAGCCGGGCGAGAAGGAATGGACCGCGAGCGAGAAGCTTCGGGTGCTTGGCGGAGGTGGGCCAGCGCTCGAGGGCGAAGCGTTCGGCGCACTGCTGCGTAGAGAGGGGCTGCACGAGGCGCAGGTGACTGCCTGGCGCGCCGCGGCCGCCGAAGCGCTGAGCGCGGAGGCGGCCCCTGGTGGGGCCTCGAATTCGGCGCAGCGTCAGGAACTCGCCGAGGTGAAGAAGCGG
>JAYVFP010000315.1:0-7885 GCA_043773025.1 Archangium sp. | reverse complement strand
GCGGCTGGCCGAGCTGGAGCAGGGTGCAGGTCAGCTCTGCCTGAAGCGGGCACCGAGCGGCGCGACGTTGACCGACTTCGGGCGTTCCCTGGCGCAGGTGGGGCGGCGCACGCGCACGGGGCTCAACGAGGTGGTCAGTCAGCTGCGCGCGAGAGAGACCGAGGTGGAAGGCGAGGTGAGCCTGACCACGGTGGTGGCGTTGCTGCCGCTTCTGCAGGGCCCGCTCGCCGAGCTGACGCGCCGTCACCCGAAGCTGCACGTGTCGCTGCACCTGGGTGATGACGGGCCTTCGGTGCGGCTGCGTGAGGTCGACGTGGCGCTGGGGGTGATGAAGCGGCCGCCGCAGGGCTGCTGGGGCAGGAAGCTGGGCTCGTTGCCCTCTGGCGTCTTCGCGACGAAAGGAGCCGCGGCGCAGAAGCCGAGGCGGTGGGTGCTGCGCTCTTTGGCCGAGGTCACCTCGCCTGATTCAGCGTGGGAGCGTGCGCACGCGGGTGAGCCCGCTGTACGAGCGCCGTTTCATGCGCTGGTCGAGCTCTGCGCCTCGGGTTTGGGGCTGGGGTTGATGCCGAGACGACTCGCCGCGCTGCACCCTTCGTTGATCGAACTCACGCAGTTCGCGCCGCTGACCGCGAAGCTCGAGCGCACGGCGTGGTTGCTGGCACACCCTGATCAACGCCGCGCGCCCAGAGTGGTGGCCTTGATGGATGCGCTCGCAGGAGTCTCCTCTTCCTTTGGGCCTTTGGCGCGGTGAGCGGTTCTCGACTGGTCAGATTTCCCTGTGGCGAAGTACGAGCACCACGCTTCGATTGACGCTGGCGTGGAGCGCTCGCAAAGTCGCGTGCCATGGACACCGCAGCTTCCGCGTACCCGTATCTGCAGGCTGAACACACGCCGGTTCAAGACGAGGCCGATGCTGCGCCCTGCGTCGTCGAAGGTGAGCTGCCCGCAGACCTCTTCGGCACCTTCGCGCGCAACAGCCCCAACCCGCGCTTCGAGCCGCTGGGTCGCTACCACTGGTTCGACGGTGACGGCATGGTGCACGCGGTCTCGGTGAAAGACGGCAAGGCGACGTACCGCGCGCGGTGGTTGCGCACCGAAGGGCTGCGCGCCGAAGAAGAAGCGGGCAAAGCGCTCTTCACCGGCATCCTCGAGAAGCCGCGCCCCGGAGCGCCGGGCCCGCTGAAGGACACCGCGAACACCGACCTCGTCTGGCACAACGGCAAGCTGCTGGGGCTGTGGTGGCTCTCTGGCACCCCGTGCGCCGTGTCGCTGCCGGGCCTCGAGCCGCTGGGGCCTGAGCGGTTCGGCAACAAGCTCCCGCGCGGCATGGCGGCGCACGCGAAGGTCGACGCCGCGAGTGGCGAGCTGATGTTCTTCGAGTTCTCGCTCTTCAAGCCGCCGTTCTACCGGTACGGCGTGGTCTCGAAGACGGGCGAGCTGGTCTCGTGTGAGCCGATCGACGTGGTGGGCCCGCGCATTCCGCACGACATCGCCATCACGCCGCGCTTCACGGTGCTGCTCGACCTTCCCCTGGGTTGGGACGTCGCCGCGCTCGCAGCCGGCAAGCGGAAGATTGGGTTCGACCGCGAAGCACCCGCGCGCATCGGAGTCATTCCCCGTCACGGCAAGGGCTCAGAGGTGCGCTGGTTTCAGATCGAGCCCTGCTACGCGTACCACACGGTCAACGCGTACGAAGACGGGCCGAATGTCTGCCTGGTGGGCTGTGCCATCGACGACCCGATTCCAAAGGTCCCGACAGAGACCACCAACGGCCCGATGCTCGACAACATCGCGTTGGTGCCGACGCTGCGGAAGTGGACGATGAACCTGGAGACGGGCGCGGTGAAGCAGGAGACGCTCGATGACACGCCGAGCGAATTTCCGCGCACGAACGAAGCGATTCAGGGGCAGCGGGTGCGCTTCAGCTACCACGGGCGGCTGGCGCGCAAGCCGACGCTCATGTTCGACGCGGTGCTCAAGTACGACCTGGCCCAAGCGAGACACGACACGATACCGGTGCCGGCCGGTTGGTACGCGGGAGAGCCGTCGTTCGCGCCGCGCGTCAACGCGAAGGATGAAGACGATGGGTACATCGTGACGGTCATCACCAACGTGTCACAGGACCAGAGTGAGTTCTGGGTGGTCGACGCGAAGACGCTGAGCACCGTGGCGCGCGCGCGTCTTCCCCGGCGCATTCCGATCGGCTTCCACTCGACCTGGGTGAGCGGGGTCTAAGAGCCTCGACTCCGCTCGGCACGAACGGAACCGGCCGAAATAAATGACTTCAATCACCGGTCTCCCCGAGCGCAGTCGAGGGGGCACTTGCCGCTCGAAGGCGAGGTAATCCCTCGACTGCGCTCGGGATGAACGGTGAGCGCGAGCGAAGCCGAGGGCAGTCGCTCACAAGAATTCCCCAAAGAAGCCACCGCACGCATCCATGGTGGGCCCAAACCCAGCGCCCGCCCCGTACACCTCGTGGTGCTTCACACCGGCAAGCGTCACGAACCGCTTCGGCTCGCCCGCGCGGTCGAACGCGCTCTTGAGCTCACCTTGAGCAATCAACTCATCATGCTCGGGCGCGACGAACATCACCGCGCGAGGACTGATGGCCGCGACCACCGCCTCGGGCCGGAACTCGAATAAGTCCATCAACGACTCGAACGACACTTCCGGTCGCCACGCCGAAATCACCGCCGCGTCGCGGTCAATCATCGAGCACGTCTGCGGATCGCTCGCGAGCAGGCGTGACAACTTGATGTAGCTCAGCTCACCCGTGCTGACGGCTTTCCGCCGAGCGTTGATCACCTTGGCCTGAAACGAAGCGAAGTCAGGAAACGCTCTCCACACCCGGCCGAGATCCATGGGCCCTGCCACCGCGACCGTGGCCTTCACGCGTGAATCCACCCCGGCGGTCGCGACCGCGACCGATGCGCCGAGCGACACGCCGAACAAACCCATGCGCGCCGAATCGACCTCACTGACGGTCTCCAGAAACGTGAGCGCCGCCCGCACGTCCTCGACTTGCATCGAGGGCACGAGGCGATTGCGAGCGCCCTCCGACTCGCCGAAGCCGCGGTAGTCGAAGCTCAACGTCGCGTAGCCGCGCGAGCACAACCACTCGGCGTTCGCGGGCAGCCACACTTCCTTGGTGAGCGTCATGCCGGCGCACATCACGACCACCTTCGCCTTCGCGACCCCTTCCGGCAGCCGCAGCACCCCCGCCACCCGGCCACCTTGAGAGAAGAACGAGACCTCGCGCAGCGTGCTCATGAGCGGCTCACCCTTTCATGTTCGAGAGCCTCGGTCGCCTCTTTGCCGTTCGGAGCCGCCACGCGGAAGAAGGGAAGGGTCACCGGAACCAGACCCATCGTCGCCGCGGCCGATTGAACGAAGGCCCGCGCGTGTACGCAAATCATTGGTTGATGCGCGCGCATCCGCGTCTCAAGCGGACATGAGCCCTGCGAACCGCGACATGATTCCGTAGAAACCGACCGAGGTCAGCGCGCCCGCGCCAAGCCAGGCCCAGTGCTTCGCCTTCTGAATCCACGTGAACGAAAGCCAGAGGTAGAGCGGCCAGAAGCAGAAACCCACCACGGCCAATGCGATGCCCCAGGCGCCTTCCCCAACCATGGGGCCCATGCAGGTGACCAGCAGGGGAGAGAAGATGATCGCGCCGAAGATGTCAGAGGACGAAGGCACCCCGTGCTGCCATGGGTCAACCATCACGCCGGCCACGATTCCGATCAACGTCACTCCGGCCAGCACCACGCTTCGCTGCACTTTCGTGGTGGCCATTGGGTGACGCCCCTTTTCCCGCGAAGCCTGCGCAGAGCCTGCTCGCTACATCTGACCCATGCCTGAGCCCACGACAAAACCTGAAGTGGTGCCACCTCAGAGGCCGAACCCTGAACTGCCTCGAGAGCCAGAGATTCCCGGCCCGGTGACGCCGACGCCTGAGCTTCCTCCGCCCGGCGTTGCTCAACCTGAGATTCCGAATCCTGTCGGTCCGGGGGGGCCTGAGATTCCGAATCCTGTTTCACCTCGCTGATCTTGGGTCAGCCCCCGCGGGGGAGAGGGAGATGCTCGAGACAATTGGGGTAGGGTCCGCGGCGTGCTGAACGCTCTCGTCGTCGCCACGCTGCTGCTGTCCCGTCTCGACTCCCCCGTCACTGATCGCGCTGAGGCGTTGAGTAAAGAAGTGCTCAGGCTCGGCAACGAGCCCCGGGCCGCGGCTCCGCTCATCAAGCTCCACTCGCTCATCGAGGACCTCGATGATCTCAACCTGCTCGCCGAGCCCTATTCCGCGCTGCTCTATCGGCGGGGTACTGACTCGCACGTGCGCGACCTGGCTCGCCTCTTCATGGCCGACGTCGAGCGCGCGCGCGGCAGAACGCAGAAAGCCGCTGAGCTCATCGGTGAGCTCGGCTTCATTCAAGACTTTCACGTCGTCGGTGCCTTCGACAACGAGGGCAAAGGCGGCTGCGACACGGACTTCGGTCCTGAATCTGCGACCGACTTGAAGGCGAGCTACCCCGCGAAGGCCCGCGACGTCGGGTGGCGGAAGCCTCACGCGAAGACCATCGACGGGTTCGTCGACCTCTCGCTCGCGCTCAAGCCCAACACCGAAGCCGTCGCGTACGCGCTCACCTGGCTCCACTCGGATCAAGAGACCCGCGTAGTGCTCTCACTCGGCGTCTCTGGTGGCACGCGGGTGTTCTTGAACAACCAGAAGATCCTCACCTCTGATCGCTACAACCTGCCCCGCGTCGATCAACACCAGGTGCAGGTCACCCTGCGCAAGGGAATGAACCGCCTGCTCATCAAGGTCTGCCAGCTCGGCGGCCCGTTTGGATTTTACGCGCGCGTCCAGAAGGCCGACGGCCAGCGCGGCACCATCACCGTGAGCTTGCCCGACGCCGTGCCCGCACTCGAGAAGGGCAGCTCGCCGCAGCCGGTGCTCCTGCCCACGCTGACCGAGGCCATGGAAAAGCGCGTGAAGGCCGCCCCCGCCGATGCCGCTTTGCGCGGTGACTACGCCACCATCCTCGCGTGGACCCGCGGCTACCCCGACAGCGAACACATTCCCGACATGGAGGCCGAACGCGCTGCGCTCAACGCGCCCACCGACCTCGAGCTGCAGCTCAACGCCGCCGCGCTGCAGAACAACGACAGCAATGATCGCCGTCGCTTTCTCGAAGCCGCGCTCGCGCTCGATCCAAAACATGCGTACGCCCGCCTCGCCCTCGGCCAGCACGAGCTGACCCGCGAGCACCCTGAGGTCGCGCTGCGCCACGCAGAGACGCTGCTCATCTCGAGCCCGAGCTTTGCCCCCGCCTGGGTGTTGAAGATTCGCGCGCTCGAGAGCCTGGGCCAGAAGACCGAAGCCTGGCGGGTGACGGAAGAGGCCTTCCGCCAGCTCCACCTCATTCCCACCATCGCGCGCGAAGGCGTGGGTGCCAGTCGCCGTGCTGAACGGGCTCAAGAAGCGGTGGAGCGCGCCCGCAACGTGATCGCGCTCCGCTTCGATGACCTCAACACCCGCCGCGGGCTTGCCGCCATGCTGGCCGACCTCGGGAAGATCGACGAAGCGGCTGATCAATACCGCAAAGTGCTCCACCTCGATCCGTTCGACCAGGGCTCGATGCTGCGGCTCGCAGAGCTGCTCTCAGCCAACGGCAAACTCGAAGAGGCCCGCACCACCTGGGAACTCGCCCGCCGCGCCGCGCCAGATGAGCCCGATGTCTATGAACGCAATGGCCGCGCGCTCCTCCACGCCAATCAGAAGGACGCCGCGCTCGCTTCGTACCAACAGGCCCTCACGCTCCGCCCGCAGAACCCCGCGCTCAAAGAGATGATGCGCACCCTGCGTGGTGAGGATTCGAGCACGGCGACTCCCGAGGCTTTTGCGCTCATGAAGCTGCTCGAGGAAAGTGGTCCCTCGACTCCGCTCGGGGCGAACGGGGTCGACGCCATCACGCTGGCTGAAGTCACCCACGTGCGCGTGCAGCCGTCGGGTCTGTCGAGCCGCTTTCAACAGCTCGTGGTGAAGGTGCTCACGCAGCGCGGTGTCGAGGCGTACCGCAGCATGCCCATCACCTGGTCGCCCGATCGCCAGGAGGTCCGCGTGCTCAAGGCCCGCGTCACCAAGCCCGATGGCAGCGTGGTCGACTCGTTCGGTGAAGAGGAGCGCAACATCAACGAGCCGTGGACCGGCATGTACTACGACGCCCGCGCGCGCATGCTCAGCTTCCCCGCGCTCGCACCCGGTGACGTGCTCGAGCTGCAGTGGCGCCTCGAAGACACCTCGGTGGAGAACCTGCTCTCTGACTACTGGGGCGACGTCGATTCGGTGCAGGGCATCTTCGAGAAGAAGCACTACCGCTACGTGGTCGACATGCCCAAGTCGCGGCCGTTGAGCTGGAACAAGGAGACGCTCCCGAAGTGGGTGAAGGCCTCGAACGCCGAGCAGGGCGATCGCATGGTGTATCGCTTCGAAGCCAGCGACGTGCCGCGCTTCATCCCCGAGCCGAACATGCCGGGCTGGTCAGAGGTCGCATCGCCACTGCACCTCTCGACGTACCAGAACTGGGAGCAGGTCGGCCGGTACTACTGGGGCCTCGTGCGCGAGCAGTTGGTTCCCAATGAAGAGCTCAAGCGCGCCGTCGACCTCGCGCTCAAGGGCATCGACCGCAAAGACGAACAGAAGGTGCTGGCGGCGCTGTATGGCTTCGTCGTCACCAACACCCGCTACGTCGCGTTGGAGTTCGGCATTCACGGCTACAAGCCGTACCGGGTCGATCGCATTCTCGCGCGCAAGTTCGGCGACTGTAAGGACAAGGCCTCGCTCATCCACGCGATGCTGAAGATCGCCGGCATCGACTCGCGGTTGGTGCTCCTGCGCATGCGGCACCTGGGCACGCTCTCGCCTGAGGTCGCGTCGCTCGCCGCCTTCAACCACGCCATCGTCTACGTGCCGAAGTTCAACCTCTTCCTCGACGGCACCGCGGAGTTCCACGGCAGCCGCGAGCTGGCGAGCTCAGACCGCGTGGCGAACGTGCTCATCGTCGAGCCCGATGCCCCGAGCCGTTTCATGACCACGCCCGAGGCCCAGCCCGAAGAGAACGTCACCACGCTCGCGCTCGACGTCACGCTCAAGCCCGATGGCAGCGCCAGCGCGAAGGGCACGCTGGTCGCGAAGGGGCAGGGCGCGCCTGAGATGCGGCGCACGTACCAGACCCCCGCCACGCGTACGGTGACCTTCGAACAGCAGTGGGCGCAGAGTTACCCCGGCGTGCAGGCCAGTGAAGTGGTGGTGAGCGAGACGAAGGATCTCGAGGCGCCGCTGTCGGTGAAGTTCGCGATCGCCATGCCGCGCTACGCAGAGGCCGGCTCGGGGATGCTGCGGTTCTTCCCCTTCGGCGCGAGCCGCGCGTTCACCCAGGCGCTCGCCCCGCTGTCGGACCGCAACATGGACCTCGTCTTCCCCGGCGTGTGGACCAACGAGCTCGAGATGACCTACTCGCTGCCCGCGAGCTGGAACGTTCCTGAACTGCCCCCCGAGGTGTTCGAGGAGTCTGCGTTCGGCTCGCTGCGCATCACGGCCATCAAGAAAGACGGGAAGCTCAAGGTGTCCGGCAAGCTGGTGATGTCGCGCGCGCGCATCAGCGCGAAGGAATACCCGGAGTTCAGGTCGTGGCTGCTGAAGGTCGACCAGGCGTTCTCGCGCAAGCTCGTGGCGCAACAGGGCGGGCAAACGGCGTTGAAGTAGCCGGTGCTCACGGATGGCGGAAATAGGAATCGGGTTCCATCACCGGTCTCCCCGAGCGCAGTCGAGGGGGCACTTACCGCCCGAAGGCGAGGTAATCCCTCGACTCCGCTCGGGATG
>JAYVFP010000314.1:0-7920 GCA_043773025.1 Archangium sp. | reverse complement strand
GCTCTCGTCACCACCCCTGCTCCCCCTCTCGCAAGCCCATGCTCGACCTCGGCCTCCGACCCCTCGCTCCAAATCTGCGGGTTGTTCTTCTTGTTCTTTCTCGGGGAGACCGGTGATGGGAGTCATTTCCTATTTCCGCCAACCCTCTCGGGCTGAACGGATTTCGGCAAGGTTCCGTTCGTGCCGCAGCGCGCTGATCAACTGAGAGGCCGCCGACTCGACATCCTCCGGCATCGTCTGCCGGCCCATGCTCAACCGCACCGCACCCAGCGCGAGCGCCGCGGGCACCTTCATTTCCAGCAGCACCTGGGCCGGCGACTCGTGCCCGTCATGGCACGCCGAACCCGTCGACGCCGCGAGGCCCGGCACCTTCGAGAGCAACGCGGCCCCGGTGATTCCGGGAAACAGCGCGTACACGGTGTTGGGCAACCGCAGACTCTTTTCGCCCGCGATGATCAACCCGGGCACGCCTGCCTTGAGCGCGTTGATCAACTGCGCCCGTAAGCTGCTCAACCGCGCCGCCGACTCTGCCAAATCTCGTTTTGCCGCCACGCACGCCGCGCCGAAGCCCACGATGGAAGCGACGTTCTCGGTGCCCGCCCGCAAGCCGCGCTCTTGCCCCGCCCCGGTCTGCACCGTGCTGAGCTTCACGCCCCGCCGCACCACCAGCGCGCCCACGCCCTTGGGCCCGTAGAGCTTATGCGCCGCCAGCGTGAGCAAATCGAACCCGTCTTCCGCCATCGACAGCGGCACCTTGCCGGCCGACTGCGACGCGTCGACGTGCAGCAACACCTGGTTCCGCTTCGTCACCGCGCTCAAGCCCGGCAACCACTGCAACACGCCCGTCTCGTTGTGCGCGTGAATGACGGAAAACCAGCGCGTGCTCTTGTTGAGCGCCGCCGTCAGCGCGTCGACGCTCACCTGGCCTCCTTCATCGACCCCCAGCCGGGTCACCTTCACGCCTTCTTCGCAGATGGCGTCAGCCGTGCGCGCGGTGGCCGGGTGTTCCACCGTGGTGGTGATGACATGCGCCGCGTCGATGGGGTGGCCCAGCGTGCCGCGCAGCGCGAGCGAGGTCGCCTCGGTGCCGCCCGAGGTGAAGATGACCTCGCTGGCCTCGGCGCCCACCAGCTCGGCCACCTGCCCGCGCGCTGCCTCGACCGCTGCTTTCGCTTCGCGCCCGTAGGCGTGCCCCGACGAGGGGTTGCCGAAGTGCGTGGTCAGGTACGGCATCATCGCGTCGACCACCTCGCTGAGCAGCGGGGTGGTGGCGTTGAAGTCGAAGTACAGCGGCCGCGCTGCTGCGTTCACCTTGGTTCGCCGAACTTGTTGGCGATGAGCGCGCCCACCTCATCGAGGCAGGCGCGGGCCCCTTCGCCGCTGCACCGCACCCGCACCTTCATGCCTTGCGCTGCCGCCAGCATCAGCACGCCCATGATGGACTTGCCGTTGACCGGCTGGCCCTCACACTCGAGCTCGACTTCACAGACATACTTGTTTGCCGCCTTCACCAGCTGCGCCGCCGCGCGGGCATGCAGCCCGAGCGCGTTGATGATGGTGAACTCTGCCTCGACCGTCTCCACGTTGTTGATCCCCTCGAAAAAAGTCTACCAGAGCACTCCCGCCAACGTCGCCAGTGCTGCCGCGCCGTACAACAGTGACAACGGAGGAAGCTTCTTCTCCGCCAACAGCACCGCACCGCCTCCGAGTGCGAGGCACGCCGCCCCCAACCAGGGCGTGGTGCCGCCCAGCGCCCCGAAGCGCAACGAGAGCCACACGCCCATGCCGCCCGCCGCCGCCGCCGCCAACGAGCGCAGCCGGTTGCTCCACATCGGTACCTTGAGCTCGGCCAACCGCGCCACCACCGCGCTGCCGTGATGCAGGCCCGCCACGAAGAGCCAGCCGCGCGTGGCGAGGTGCACGAGGTTGTAGGTGATGAGAAAAACGAGCGGCGCCCAGACCCCCAACACCGGCACCAGCGCCACGCCGACCGCCCCCGTGGCCGGCCGCAACGACAACCAGAAGAAGCCATCACCCAACGCGGCCAACGGCCCCATCAGGGTGGTCTTGAAACGCGCCACCTCTTCTGCGCTGCCCTGCCCGTTGGCCAGCCGCAGCTCGTAGAAGAGAATGCCGCCCACGATGGCGGCGGCCGCGTACGGGTGCGTGTTGAAGGGCGTCAGGTGGCGGCGCATCGCTTCGGCCCGCGCGTCGGCCTGGGGGTACAGGTGCGGCCACGCTGGCTCGAGCGCGTAGAGCAGCCCCAGCGTCTGCATCGCCTCGGGGGAAAACCCGGCCTGGATGAAGAGCGTGCGCAGCGCGATGCGCAGCAACGTCGAGAAGGGCAACGCGACGGCGGCGGGCGCAAAGAGGGCGCTCACCCCAGCACCTGCACGCCGTACATCACGCCCGCGGTGCACGCGCCTGCGACCAGGGCGATGCGCAGCCGCTTCGGCGCGTGACTGCCCTGCACCGCCACCGCCGCCGCCGCCACGCCCATCGCGGCGTAGGCCCACGCCAGGCCGCGCAACACCGGCAACGGCAGCGCAGACTCCAGCGCCTCGACCTGGGGGCCCGCAGCCGCCGCCAGCCCGCAGATGAGCCCGTAGAAGAGGAACTGCGGCCACATCGCGCGCAGGTTCTGGCTGGCCACCGCGTGCATGTTGCCCGCCACCGCGGCGCTCAACGCGCGGCCGAAATATTTCCGCGCGCGCAGGTCGAGGTGGTTCTCCAGCAGCCGCCCCGCTCGGCCGAACGGCGCGCAGAGGAGAATCGAGAGCGCCCAGATGGCGGGCGTCGCGTCGCTGCCCGACGCGTGACCGACGCTTCCGGCCAGCCCCGCTGCGGCGACGGCCGGCAGGGTGTCGTGGTCAGCGTGCGCGCCACCCAACGACGCGCCGCCCAGATGCAGCAGCTCGAACACGAGGCCGATGAAGAGCCCCGCGAGCACGTCTTCGCACAGCACCCCCGTCACCGTCGCAGCCACCAGCGGCCTCGAGACCATCGCCTGCAGAAAGGCCCGGCGCTCGAGCGCCATCAAGCCTCCCCACACGCTGGTCAGCAGCAGCTGCGTGAACGTCACCTCGCGATTGTCGCCACCTCTTTCGTTCCTGCGCTGATTTTTCCAAGTTGGTGAGAGAGAAGTAGGAGCGCATCCCACCTCGGGGCGGCGGGTATTCCCTCACCCCACCTCTGGGTGGTACACGCGCCGACATCAACCCGTGGGCAGCAGGGGAGTTGCCCACTCAGCCCGGTACAGAAATGAACGACAACTTGATGAGCCGAGGAATCCTCCTCGTGGCGGCGCTTGCCTTGACGGCGTGCCCCTCGGGAAAGAAATGCACCACCAACGCTGACTGCACGGGCGGACAGGTCTGCAGCGTGATGTCTGGCACCTGTGTCACGGGGACTGGCACCGGTGGCGGCATCGGCGCGGGCGGCGGTACGGGCACGGGCGGCGGCACCGGAACGGGTGGCGGCAGCGTGGGTGGCGGCACCGGCGGCGGCAACGGGGGCGGCGGCGGCTCGAGCATGAACAACGGCGCCGAGACCTGCGCCATGGCGATGACCATCACCGCAGGCACCCTGATGGGCGACAGCACCGGCCTCGTCAACGACTACGACCCCGGCTGCACCGGCGGCGCGACCCCGGGCCCCGACGCGGTCTACAAAATCTCCGTTCCCGCGGGGCAGCGCCTCACGGCCACCGCGACGCCCGAGATCTCCACCACCGGCAACCAGTTCGACCTCGCGGTCTACCTCATCGAGGCGCCTGCCTCGAACTGCAGCAACGCCGACGGGGGCATGGAACTGACCTGCCTCGCGGCCTCCGACAATCAGGACATGATCGAGGCTGCGGAGACCGCCGGGTACTTCAACGCCAGCACGGCCGCGGTCGACGTCTTCGTCGTGGTCGACTCGTACTTCCCCATGATGGTCAACAACCCCGACGGAGGCATCGGCGCGTCGAACGAGGGCAAGTTCACCCTGACCACCACCATCGCGCCCCCCGCGGCTGGCGATCGCTGCGACACCGCGATCGCGCTCGTGAGCGGCACGCCCCTGGTCGACCAGAACCTCGCCAACTTCGGAGACGACTACACCAGTTCCGGCGACTGCCTCGGCTCGGCCGCGGCTGACGTGACGTACCAAATCGACGTGGCGGCAGGTCAGCTGCTCCGCCTCACCGTCACCCCGAGCATGATGTTCGACCCCACCGTGTCGGTCAGCGATGGTTCGGCCGCGTGCGGCGACACCTGCCTCACCGGCGTCGACGTCGGCGGCAATGGCGGGCCCGAGGTGCTCAACTACAAGAACACCACCGGCGCGACCCAGAGCCTCTTCGTGGTGGTCGATGGCTACCAGGGCAGCACCGGCACCTTCAGCATCGCCGCGAACGTGGTCACGCCGCCGGCCGATGACGTGTGCGCTGCGCCCATCGCGCTGACCCCGGGCACGGCGCTCACCGCCCAGACCATCGCGAACTACTCGAACGACTACGGCTCGATGACCAGCACCAACTGCGGGTTCTCCGGCGGCGTCGATCGCACGTACTCCGTCGTCGTTCCCAACGGGCAGCGCCTGACGCTCACCGCCACGCCCACCGCGATGGCCAACCCCTCGCTGAGCCTGGTCGATGGCGCGGCGAACTGCGGCACGGCCTGCGTGGCCAACGGCCTCGCGGGCGCGCAGGGTGCGGTCGAGACCCTCGCCTTCACCAACCGCTCGGGCGCCTCCAAGACCTACCTCGTCATCGTCGACTTCTCGACGTCGAGCATGGGCACGTTCGACCTCCTCGCGACGGTGGCCATGCCCCCGGCCGACGACGTGTGCGAGATGCCCACGGCCGTCACCGCGGGTACGCCCGTGATGGGCACCACCGTCGGCTACACCAACGACTACCAGAACGGCGTCGGCACCCTGGGCTGCGCCACCACGGGCGCCACGGGGCTCGATCGGGTGTACCAGATCTCCGTTCCCGCAAATCAGCGCGGCGTGGTCACGGTGACCCCTGAGCTCGACGGTGGTTTCAACCCGAGCCTCAACCTGGTCGAAGGCGCCGCAGCGGTGTGCTCCGCGATGCCCCGCACCTGCGTGGCCGGCGTGAACAACGCCAACACCAACCTCCCCGAGACGGTGACGGTGCTCAACACCACGGGCGCCGCGAAGACGTACTTCGCGATCGTCGACGCCACCAGCTCGGTCGGTACCTTCAGCCTCGGCTACACCACGGCCGCGGCGGGCGCGAACGACACCTGCACCACCAACGCGGCGACGCTGACCGCAGGCACGCTGGCGACGGAGAACCTGACGGGCTTCATCAACGACTACCCGGCAGGCCGGGGCTGTCTGCCCACGCGTGGCCCTGACCGCGTGTACCGGGTCTCGTTGCCGCCCAACCAGCGCTACACCGCCACCGTCACCCCGACAGCCGGTGCGGACGGCGGCTTCGACCCCATCATCAACTTCATCGCGGGGCCGGCCTCCAACTGCGAGAACGCGGCGACACGTGTGTGCCGCGGCGGCGCTGACAACAACGCGGGCAGCGGCGCGGAGACGGGCTCGTTCACCAACAACAGCGGTGCACCGCAAGACGTCTTCATCGTGGTCGCCGACTGGACCACCAACGCCACCAACCGTGACTTCTCGCTGCTCTCGGCCATCGCGCCGGTGGTTGCGGGCGAGACCTGCGCGATGCCCCAGGTGGCCACCGCCGGCATGCTGCCGGTCGCCAGCACCATGGGCTTGACCGCCGACGTGGTGTTGAGCGGCGCGACGGGCTGCGCTTTCACCGGCACCTCGAGTGACCGGGTGTACTCGGTCACCATCCCCGCGATGCAGACCCTCACCGTCATCGCCACCCCCGACACGACCGAGGATTTGATCATCAACATCATCGATGGCCCCGCGAGCACCTGCGAAGGCGTGACGATGTGCGCGGCCAGCGCCGACATTGGGCTCGATGCCGACCCGGAGACCGCGACGTTCAGGAACACCACGGCCGTTCCCAAGACGGTGTTCGTGCAGATCGCCGGCTACCAGAGCAACGCTGCGTCCTACACGCTGAACATTCAGATTCAGTGAGCGGGTGACGACTCTCGTGAAGTAAAGGGGCCGGTTGGCGCGATGCCAGCCGGCCCCGTTCATTTTCGATGAAGCAATGATGAAGGAAGAAGCGCGGCGCTGAGCCAGACTCCGGTTCGTGCTGCACCACTTGATGACCCTGGGCCCCCGCGCGGGCTTTGCGCTGCTGCTGGCGGTGCTGGTGGGGTTCGAGCTGCTCTTCATCGCCGAGGCGACGGAGGGCGCGGGGGCGCTGGAGACGGAACGCAGCTTGCGCGAAGTGCGGGCCATGGAGGCGCTCGACGACGAGCTGCGCGGTGCGCTCGACGTGGCCGAAGCGCGGCTCGAGGCGATGGAGACGTTGCCGCTCGTGGAAGACGACGGCCTGCTGCTGGTGCGTGACGGCGCGCAGTACTTCCCGCGGTTGCCGGGCGCCGCGGGCGACGCGGTGACCAGCACGGGGGATGCCGCGGCGGCTTTCCGCGCGCTCGACTCGATCGATGCGGCCCGCACTGGGTTGCGCGCGCTGCAGCAGGGTGAACCGGTCTCGCCTGGCGACGCGGCGTGGAACCCGGTGCTCGCCGAGGTGCTCAGGCAGCAGTCGATTCACCCCGTGGTGCGGGTGGGCTTGCTGCGTTCGGTGCTGGCGTTCGCGCCTGACGAATTCATGGGGGAACCGGCGCAGAGCCTGGTGTTGCGCGCGTGGCCGTGGCTCGAGAAGAAGACGGCCGCGCGCGCGTGCGTCGAGGTGCAGCGGCGCGGTGACGAGCGGGGGCTCAAGACCGAACGTTTCGCGGCGGCCTGTCAACGAGGTCTGCACAGCCAGCCCGTGGCGGTGGTGGCTGCACCGAAGCCACGGCTCGTCGGCGAGTGGCTGATGGTGCAGCGCGCAGGTGAAGTGCGCGGCGTGAAGCTCGAGCTCGCCGAGCGGTTGGCCGACGTTCAGAAGACGCTGCTCGAGCGGGGCATGTTGGAGCAGGGCGAGCAGGTCAGCGCGCTCCCGGCGCCGCGGGGGGAGAGCCTGATGGGGTTGCGCCTGGTCAGCCCGCGGCTCGAGACCGCGCACGCAGCGCTGCGCACGGCGATGTGGTGGAAGACGGTGCTGCTCGGGTTGACCCTTTTGCTGGGCCTGGGCGTGGTGTTGCTCGCCCGCCTGGCGGAGCGGCGCAAAGACGAGACGCTGGGGTTGCAGCGCGAGTTCATCGCGACAGAGGGCTCGAGCAGCGACGTGTCGAAGGTGACGCGCGCTTCATCGAGCAAACCGGTGCAGTGGACAGCGTTCATGATTCACGAAATCCAGTCGGCCTGCTCAACCGTACCCCCTCGCCCGATGAAGACCCCCGTCAACTTGCAGGTGCTCCGCGTCTTCGCGCCGATCCTCATCGTGGTGGGTGTGTTGGGTTTCGTGCTGCCGCCCGCGGCCTCGCTCACGAGTGGTGCGGCGCCCTACAACATCTTTCACCTCGTCTTTGGGGTCATCGGGCTGGGTTGTGTATTCAGCGGCAAGCTCGGCGCGGTGCGCGCCTTCAACCTGGGCTTCGGGTTGATCGACCTCTATCAGGCGGTGGCGAGCCTGACCGATCTCTGGCCCCGCTCGCTCTTCGTGTGGACGCGGGTCGATGATGCGTTGCACGTGGTGGTGGGCACGCTGCTGGTCGGCGTCGCGCTCGGTGCAGATCGCGTCAGACTCTCCCAGGGCTGATGAAGTCTCCCTCGCCCTCGACTTCGCTCGCAGGATTGATCGAAATAAGGAGCGCTCACCGTTCATCCCGAGCGGAGTCGAGGGATTACCTCGCCTTCGAGCGGCACGTGCCCCCTCGACTGCGCTCGGGGAGACCGGTGATTGGAGTCATTTCT
>JAYVFP010000313.1:0-25918 GCA_043773025.1 Archangium sp. | reverse complement strand
AGGCTTGATTCGTGATTGCGGGCGTGGCCCAGCATTCTCCGAGGGCAGAGCCCGGGATGGGCGGGGCGGAGATTTTCAGAGAACTGAACGGGTGCGCGGCGCGGCTGAGCCCGGTTTCCTGATCCATCGCAGAGCCGAGGCCGCTCACCGACTGACCCGTTGGTACGAGTAGCAGTCCTTGAGGGCGTGGTTGAAGAAGGTGCCCTTCGAGTCGGCGGCGATGAAGGACTCGAACACGTCGACCGGCACATCGAGGTACCGGTAGATGGCGCCGTGCTTTGAACTCGACTTCGAGCGTGGCCTGCGTCGGCGAGTAGCCGAGCGACGGGAGGCGCGAAGAGGTCACCGCAGTCCGGTCCATTCGCTCTATGTGGCACGCGGAGCGGCTGAAAGCAGCCGACCGGGAGAAGGAAAAGCGGGTGGATGAGGAAGCGAGCCCCATCCACCCAACCAACAGGCCGAGAGGAGAAAGCTCGGCGACGGAGAAACGCTCATGGCTGTGACTGAAGCGCAAGCCCGCCGCGCGATTGGGCGGGCAGATTTCCAGTGGGCCGAGGGGGTGGAAGATCCGCGGCGGCCATGGAACCAACGGCATGCCCATCAGGGCTTGCTGTCGGTAATGGCGGCCGCGTTCGCCTGTGGGCTGACCCACCTGCGCCGCGTCGAAGACTTCAACAGCGACCTTTGTCCGGCGACGCGGCGCAAGCTGGGGCTGACGGCTGGCGCGTCTGACAGCACCTTCTACCGGGTGCTGTCGGAGCAGGCGCCAGCGGGGCTCCGGGAAACCGTCCAGGCCCAGGTCCGCGAACTCATCGACGGAAAGGTCATCAAGAACGACCTCTTCCCGGTTGGGGTGACGAGCTTTGACGGCAAGTTGGTGTGGAGCAGCACCACGTCGACGGTCGATGACGCCAAGACGAGCGTCGACGAGAAAGGGGGGCCGCTCACCGCCTCGTTGATGTCCCTGCGGGCGGTGATGACCTCGTCGCAGGTGCGTCCCTGCCTCGACTTCGAGGTCATCGGCAACAAGGAGGGCGAGTCACCCGCTTTCCGCGTCGTTTTCCCGCGCGTCTGCGAGAAGTTCGGTGACCAGTTCAAGATCGTCACCGGGGATGCCGGGCTGTGCTGCCGAGAAAACGCCCTTCTCGTGCACGGCCAGGGCAGGCACTACCTCTTCGGCCTCAAGGGGAACCAGCCCAACCTGCATGCCCTCGCCGAGAAGATGTTCAACGGGAGTCCTGGCGGGCTGAAGAAGCGGGAGGTGGAGCCTCGCAACGGCTTCGTCATCGTTCGAGAGTTGCACACGCTCACCGTGAACGACGTCGCCGAGGTGGACATGGTCGGTGCTCAGCAGATGTGGCGCGTGCGCCAGCAGACCTTGGCGGGTGACAAGCTCATCAGCGAAGAGGCGCGCTACTTCATCTCGAGCATTCCGCCCACTCTGCTCTCGCCGACACACCAACTGGCGCTCGTGCGCCTGCACTGGGGCATCGAGAACAATCACAACTGGACCATGGACGTGGCCCTCACCGAAGACGACGTCCAGCCGTGCCAGCAGAGTCGCGATGCCATCGAGGTCGTCGCCTGGCTGCGCGTGCTGGGTTACAACATGCTCGCAGCATGGCGAGCGCAGGCCGACCAGAAGGACCGGAAGCCGATGCCGTGGGCACGATGCATGGAACAGCTTCGCGATGCCTTCGTCTTCGTCACCCGCGCAGGGCCACGCGTCACACCGGCCTGACGGCTCGCTTCCGTCCACCCGCTTTCCTCTCCACTACAACCTCTCTTGCTTCGGTCGAGTCCGGCCAGAGCGACGTGCGCGCAGTTGATGAACCTTCATCAACTCACGCGCTCACACGCTCATCTCTACCGGATCGCGGATCAAGCCTGGACACTCGCCACCGCCTGGTTCCAAACCGAGAAGCCCGGTTGCCGACCTCTGGCCGTGCCTTCGTCGATGTCGGTCTTGCTCGGGGTGAACCACGCAGGAAGAGGAAGCTGCGCCCCGGCCGGCAAGAACGCCGAGTTTTCGTCGACCAGCCGGAACACCACGTTCTCACCGGGTACGGGGCTGAACCGCTCAGGCACGGGCCACCCGAGCCAGCCACGCAAGGAGCTGGGCAGACAACACGCCATCGGTCACATCGCCCCCCTCGCCTTTGGCGGCGGAGCGCTCACGCGCGTACCAGCTCATCGTGTTCGCCGGCTGGAACTCAAGCTCCACGAGAATCTCATCCAGGCTCCACGCGAGGACTGGCGCATTTACCTCGCCCGTCGTCGCCGCGGGCGTAGGCAGGTCCTCAACCAGCGACTCGAGCTTCTTCAGCGTGGCCGAAGCGGCTCGCCATTCGGGCTCCGCGTGTCCGTCGATCCAGGTCTGCAGGCGCCCGCGCTCTTCCTTCGCTTGTCGTTGAATGCCCGAATCGAGCTCGCGCATTTCGTGGTGTTCCATGAACTGAGCCTGAATTCCCACGATGACGCGCCAGGCGTCGCGCCAGCATCCCTTGCGCACCCAGGCCCTCGCGACGGGGACGAACAGATTCTCAACCAGCCAGGTCGAGCTGTTGGTCACTGCGCCATCAGGGTCGATGGCCGCCAGCGCCTGCTTCCATGCACCGCGTGCCTCAGTGAACTGACCCGAATCGATGAGCGCTGCGATGTAGCGGTGGTTCCACCAGGGGTTCTCCGGGGCCAGTTCAACGGCCTTCGAGAAGTAGCTGAGGGCTTTCTTGTCGTCCCGACGGGCTGCGCGAACGAGGTTGTAGCCCGCGTAGTGTGCGGCGTAGTCGTCGTCCGGGAACTTCCGAACGCACTCCTCATAGACCGCAGCGGAGCCCTCGAAGTCTCGGGCGATCAGACTCAGCGCACGCCCGCGATCCCAATAGAGCTCCGGACAAGGCCTCTCCAGCGCCGCCCATTCATCGCCAGCGAGGACCCCTGCTTCGGCCAGGTGGTGAGCTCGCTCAACCCACGCTGACATTTGCGCAGGGGACTGAACCTGCGTGGGAGACGGCACACCGTCCAGGGTCCGGTAGTACTTTGCGAGTTCGACATGCGTGTCGCTCAGACGCGAGTCGTCTTCGGAGAGGTGCCGGGTGAGCAGCTTTCTGACGATCGGCGAGATGCGCACCGGTTCCCCGTACCCGATGCAGCTCGTCACCAGGGCCTGATGCTCCCTTGGGATTTGGGACAACTCCACCAACCGAGCTTCGGGAACGGTGGTCCGGAAAATGAGCGCGCGCTTCACGGCGGACTCAAGGTCAACGTTTGGCCGAGAGCGGAGGTGACCGACGAGTTTCAGAACCAGCTGGGCAAGCACTTCGGCCGTCGGCCGCGACGCCATCGAGGCCACGGTCGACAACGGCTCGCCGAGCCCGAGAAGTCCCACACCGAGTCGCCAAACGATGGGCGACGCTCGATGACCTGGCAGCGTGCGGCCGAGTTGCTCCGCGTGCTCGCGATACGCGCCGTCGGGAAACACCGTCACGTCGAGTTCTGAGAGCGGTGCCTCGAGCGCGACTGATGCGTCGGGTGGCTGGAAGCCCAGCACAGCAAGGTCGACCTGAAGATCTGCAAGGACGACGAGCCGCTGAACGCGGGCAACCTCCTGGAGCAACAACCTGACCCGCTTGAGTCGCGTTCCTTCCTCGTTCTCGTGCTCGACGCGGTTCCAACCGGGACCCACGACGAGGACCAGCCCTCTCTGCTGCTGGTTGAGCGCATCAACGATCATCCGGACTGAACGTCCGATGTTCGCCGCCGCCGCGAGCGCGTCTTTCCGGTCCGTGATGTTGAGGAAGCCCGCGGCCTCCAGCAGGGCCGCCGCTGAAGCGTCAGCATCCCCTGGTCGACGCAGCTCCAGAACCGCCAGCTTGGGTCGCTCGGCGAGGGCGGCCATGACAGTGTGAAGCCCCGAACCCGTCGGCCCCCGAACGACCACGTGCCCGGTACCCTTGAGCGCCTTGTCGGCAGCCTGAAGGGCTGGCGAAACATCGGGTTTCATTGGCGCTCCGAGTACCACATGGCGATCGCTGATTGAACGTTAGACGTCGCGAGAAACTCCCGCCAGCTTGCGACCGGCGCACGCGTGAAGTGAGCAGCTGCGACAACACCGGTCGCGGCTTCGGAGGGAAGCACCTGTGACGCATGGTGCAATTCGCAGTCGTCTTTCGGACGCGGAGATTGTCGCCGCACTGCGGCGACGATTGGGCTGCTCTGTTGTGTCTGATTTGTATCGTCTTGCACAACAGGGTATGTTGTGTGAAGTTTCGACAACACACACAACGGAGGCGGTCATGGCGTACGTGCGGCAACGAGGGAACCAGCTCGCGATCGTTCACGGGGTCCGCGATCCCAAGACGAAGAAGGTCGAGCAGCAGATTCTCTTCACGATCTACTCGCGGGCTGAGGCGCTCGCAGCGCTCGGCAAGAGTGACCCTGCTTCAGCGGATCGGTTCCGCATGCTGCTCGAGCGCTCCCATCCTGGAGTTCATTTCGACTGGAAGGAGGTCAGCCGCGGGCTCGAGGAGCACCTGGCGACGCTTCCCGAAAGCTACGACTACGCAGCGACCCGTGTCCGCGGCCGGTTCCATGAAGACCTGCTCGCCTTCGCGAAGCAGCTCATCTTGGCTGACCCCTCGATGCTGGCCGCTTCTTCGCAGCTCCTCTCGGCGCACCGGGGGGAACTCCAGTATCTGCGCGAGCTCATCGACTGGCGCCTCGCGTCACCGGAGAGGCAGGTCAACGAATGGAATGGGGACAACGACTTCTTCTGGCGCTTCGCCACGCGGAGGCCCGGCGTCCCCAGCGGCATCGAGGAGCACGCTGCGGACCTCTACGAGAAGCGCGAATTTCCGCGCGCGATCGTCGCGTTCAAGCTCCTGATCGACGCGTTCGAGGACTACGCGGAGGGGCACAACTACCTCGGGCTGATCGCGCTCGATCAGCAACGCCTCGACGAGGCCATCGGGCACTTCAAGAAGACGATGGAGGTGGGGCGGCGACTCTTCCCAAAGAAGATCGCAAAGAACCGCTGGTGGAGCGACCACGTGACCCGGCCCTACATGCGCGGACTTCGGAACCTCGCCCTCACCCTGAATGAGGCGAAGCGTTACGACGAGTCACTCGGAGCCTGTGATCTCCTTCACGAGGAGTGTGGCGACGAGATCACCGCCGCGGCGCATCGTGCCTCGGTGTACCTGAACACCGCGCGGTGGCAGGAGGCGCACGATGCAGCGAGGTGCCTTCACCAGATCAGCCCGGGCGAGAGCATCGTTGCAGCCTTCGCGGCGTTCGAGCTGGGCAAGAAGAGCGATGCGCGTGCCTACTTCACCCATGCCTCCTTGAACTGCCCGAACGCGGTGGCCATGGTCATCGGGGCAAGGCTGCCGCGGCCGACGAATAGCGACGAGACCAGGGACCACAACACGGGCGTGTCCATGCTTCGCGCGCTTCTTGGCTACCTCGAGAAGCGCAAGCCCGACGCGCGCCGGTTCTTCATGGACCTCTGGAAGAGCGAACAACAGGTCGGGCTCCGCGCCGAAATGAAGGAGGTGACCGGACGGTGGATGGCAGACCGCAAGGACAAGGAGCGGGCTGCCTTCGAAAGGATGACGGAGATGAACACCTGGGGGTTCGCGCTCAGGGCGGTGAGCCCGGTCCCTATCACTCCGCTCGAGCGACTGTCGCAGCCGCGACGGTCATCCGCTCGCGTGGTTCATTGACCGGCAGCGAGCGGCTTGAGGCGTACCGTCATTGGCTGAGTGGATGGTGAGCGGCGCTTTCATTTTCGGAATCTGACGTTTTTCGTTCCGAACCGAAAATGGCACCGAATTGAAAATGGATCGACGTGAAATGAACTTCAGGTCGACCGACCGGCGCCGACTCTCAGTGCTGCGCGCCAACCTTGAGCGACTGCTTCATGCGCTCGGCAAGGACCTCAGGCGCGAGTCGCCCGTAGTCGCGCTGAAGTCGCGGCGCATCAAACGGCGTGCCCGAACCAATCGTCATCCGTCTCGTGTCGTTGCCATTCCTGATCGCTGCCCCCGGTGCATCCAGATCACGAGCGCGCCTGCCGCCGCCGCGCGGAATCGACTTCGAACCGGGTAGCACCCCGTCAGGTGGGGTTCCGTTGCGACGTCCGGTTGAGCAAGGAGACTCGCCTTCAATGACTTCAATCGCACTCACCCGGCAGTGGCAGTTCGAATTGGCTCAGTCGATCGCGGCGATGTGCGCCTCGTTGCGACCCGCGTCCCTGGATGCCGTCGATGCCTGCTATCGCGGTTGCGAGCGCCAGTCGCTGAGCCCGAGCTTTCGGGTGCCACCCAACTCCTGAACGGTCCCGACAAGGGAGACCTTCACGAGGCCGGGTGGCGAAAGCTCCCCGGCCTCTTCTCGTTTCGCGCCACGAGGAGAGCACGACGGGAGCGTCGTCCAATGGCAGGGCCCGCGGCCGATTACCGCGAGACGGGGGTTCGATTCCCTCCGCTCCTACTTGTCGATGTCTGGTCTGTGACGCATCTGGCGAGGCGACTGCCCTGTCACGGCAGCGAGACGGGTTCGATTCCCGTACGGACCGCAGTGCTGTTGTTCGCCGACCTGGCAGTGGTGGTCCATGCATCCGCCTGAAGAGCGGAACATCCTGGTTCGATCCCAGGGGTCGGCACATGCGCGAGGAGCTCGAGCGGTCGAGCATCGGTCCTACACACCGAGGGACAGGGTTCGATGCCGACCGGTTCCACATGTTTCCGTAGCTCAGCGGAAGAGAGCGCCTGGTTGCGGACCAGGAGGTCGGGGGTTCGAGTCCCTCCGGGAACGCTGCGTCGGCTTTGTACAGGTTCATCGCGGGATAGATCAGGTGGCAGATCGCCGGGCTCATACCCCGGAGGCCGTCGGTTCGAATCCGACTCCCGCAACTCAAGCTCGGGTGGTGGAACCTCCCGGTAGACACACTGGCTCGAGAGGCCAGCGGGCTTCGCGGCCCATGCGAGTTCGATCCTCGCCCCGAGCACCACACTCACGCCCTGGTGGTGGAACCACCGGTAGACACACCAGCCTCAGAAGCTGGCGCTCGAGACGAGCATGCGAGTTCGACTCTCGCCCGGGGCACTGCGACGTCCAGGTGGCTGAAACGGTAGACACGCCGCGCTCAAAACGCGGTGCCCTCGCGGGCGTGCGGGTTCGACTCCCGCCCTGGACAACGATGGAGGGTGAACCGGCGAGGTGCCGGCGCCGGCTTGAACCCGGTGGGCACCGCCAGGTGTGGGGCTCGAGACCTCGGCCCACCGCATCACCGCGAGCACGCAGGCGGTCATCTGCGCGCGCACCTGGAAGGTGACCTGGCGATGGAGCCAGACCTCGCTCGAAACGAGTGTGCGCCTTCACCGGCGTGGGGTTCGAGTCCTCCGCCTTCCGTATGGAGAGTGAACGCTGGTTGGTCGGCGGCCCGCCTGGAAAGCGGCGCGGTCCCGCGGGGGGCTGAGGATCGTGCCCTCCGCTCTCCGCAGTCCTGGAACGTCATCTGGCTCGTGGGTGCCAGCCCGTCTGCTACGCGGTGAACTCCTTCAAGGAGAGGCAGGTTCGACTCCTGCACGTTCCGCTGCAGCACTGCTGCTTGTTCGTCGGCCGAACCCGTGGCTGGCTGGCGCGACTTGCTGGGTACGACCTGCGGCATGACAGCGGGCGCATTTCGACGGTGAAGTCTTCAGCCTCTACCCTGACGCGCGACCGCGAGCCGTTCGGCAACGCAGGTAGTCGTCGACCGGGATGACCTTGTCGCGCGTCCACTGCTGAGGGCGCGCTTGAGGGGTGGGGAGCGTCTGGAACGTCGGGTCCTCTGCCACGGCGAGCAGGTTCCGCTTCTTCCGCAGCCACGAGTACAGGGACTTCAGGACCGCGATGCGGTGCTGGCGCTGGGGCGCCGGCGAGTGCGGGCTTGATGTTGCCTACCAGTGAAATGCGGCGGAGATCGCGACCCACCAGCTCGTCTGCCCACACGTCGTAGCGAACGCCGCTCACCTACCGGCGAATGTAGAAGGTCGGTCGCCGTCGGCCGTCGCGAGTGATGTCGCCGCCCTCCCAGGCGTCCTCAGCTCTCGGCATGGGCCCTCACACCGTCGCCTCGCGCAGGCTGATGAGCGCCTTCTGCGAGCGGTGTCGTTGGCGAATCAGCACGGCCAGCTTCCCGTCGATGGAGTCGATGCGGCGCAGCAGCTGCGTGCGCTCCGCATGTACAGTGGGTGACATCTCCGCGCTGGGGCTCATGTCCCTCATGGGTACCGTACGTGCCCGGAGATTGGATGAGCCCTTCGGCGCCCGGCATCGACACCCTCGCTTCCGACTTGCTCGTGGCGATCCGTCATGGACGCGCACGTCGGGAAAAGGGGCTCGGCCAGGCGCGTGGGGACGGTGATCGTCGCTCGCTCCCAAAGGAACTGGGGGAGGAGTGGGGGTAGCCACGGGTTGATGACGTGTCTGGTTATCTCGAGGTCGCGGGAAGCGACCGAAATCACCGGTGAATCTAAGTGCCCAAGGCCGGAATCGAACCAGCGACACGGGGATTTTCAATCCCTGCTGGTTCGCGGAATCCGCTCGGAGAATCGAGCGCGGTCGAGTTCCTTGTGCCACCCGTGTGCCAGTGACCGGGTGACCAACGCTGCCGAACGACGAAATCCAGACGCCGTCTGGGAGATTGTCGCCGCAGTGCGGCGACAGTTGGAGGCCATCGTCATCGGGGGCCGAAGAGCCTTCGACGCTTGAGGCGACAGAGGGCCACTGATCCAGTGGGCCCGTCACCCTACCTACTGCCGCCCTCTTCTTCACGTACGAGGCCAAGCGTCAGCATGTCTCAGGCTCACGTCTTCTACTTCACTGTAAAGACGGTTCGACATTGCCCGCTCTCACACTGACTGGCGCAAATATGTCTGTCGCAGTGATACCGCACAGCGCCACATCGCTGTCGAGCGACGCTCACGAGCGCCTTCATCTCTTCGCCCTCCCACCAATCGCGCCTCGACGCGTAGCAACAATAGGAAGGTACCGGTTGGATGCTCCCCGCTACGCAGTCGGCATCAGTCGCGCACGACACGTGTTGGGCCAACGCCTCCTCAAAATCTACAACCTGACTCGTGCAGGAAGAATCGCCAGTCGGCACAACAACCGGAACACATGTCGACAACAGGAGAATGAACCAAGCAATGACGGCACGTTTCATTCGGCCCCCGTGACCCAGTCGGCAACCCAATCGGCGAACTCTTCACTCCCGGGGTCCGGCGGAAACCCGCCAAGAAAATCAAGGCCGTGTCCGAGTTCATGCGCTAGCAATTGAACGTCGCTTTCGAATGGATTGCTCTTGTTGTGGAGATCCTGGTGGTCAAAGTCGAGACGAACATCAACTGCGCATTTGCCGCCACGGCCACGCTCATGACCATCGCCACCGGTTTGACCTCGGTCTGGTTCACCCCGCGTCCAGCCGAGTCGATCGGGGAAAATCTCGAACACGGTGTGTGACTCCTCCAAGAGGTCCCACAGAAACCGACCGCGACTCGTCGAGCGAAGCTTGTTGACGGCTCGCAAGAGCCGGACACTGGGTGACTTCATCACGATGGTGAGCCCAGTGCTGTCACGCAGACCAACGGGGTCTCCCGCCGCGTACATGAAAAGCGCAGTACCGTCACGAAGACGAATCGGATCCTTGGAAGTCCAAACGCCAGCCTTTGGGTCGAAGTCGCGGAAGCCGAAATGCGTCATGTTGGTATCGGCGTCGTAGACTCCCCCTGCGAAACCAAGAGGCTGAAACTCTGGGTCGGAGTCCTCGATCACATTGCCCCACGCGTCATAATCGAGACGTTGAGCAACCACGCCCGTACTGGCATTGACCACCAGCCGAACGCTACCGAGGTGGTTTTTGGCGTACGCGTAAGTGACTCCAGCGCGCACGAAGTAGTCCGGGCTGTGTGACTGAGCCCCGTAGACGAATCTGCTAGTGACCGCCCCACTTCCATCCACCTCTGCCACAACGCGGTACTGGCCGTCGTAGATCCATCGCTTGACGACAGTGCCATTGCGCAGCTTTGCGACTCGGCGCTGTCGCCCGTCGTATTGGTAGCTCACGACCGTTGCGTCCGGGAGTGTTACCGACATCAGCGCGCCCAGCCCATCATGGGCGTAGCGAGTGACCGCGCTCCCCTCTGTCTTGAACAATCGGTTGCCGAGCGCATCCCACTGATAAGTTGCGGCGCCGCTCATCTTGAGGCGGTCCTGCGCGTCAAACGTCGAGCCAATTCCATCCGCCGTGATGCGGTTGCCGTTGCCGTCATAGGTCCAGGTGCTCGCCGAGCTGCCGTTCCGAGAAGCAGACGTCAACTGACCCAGCTTGTCGTAGCCGTAGACCCACTGCACGGGAGTCCCCTCAATGACCTCCTCCACCACCCCGATTCGGCCAGCGGCATCGTAACTGATCCCCTCCGAGTACAACGCGGTGGCATTGGCGGTTGTCGCCAGCGTCGAGAGTTCACCGTACTGATTGTGCGTAACGGCGGTCGTCACGTTTCCTACGGTCACAGACGCGAGTTGGCCGGTCGACGGCGAGCGAACGAGAGTTGCAGCGCCAGCCTGCGTCAGAAGCGAATCACCGTCATAGGCGTAGATCAGGGCGACGCCGCCGATCGAGTGCGAGGCCACGCGAAAGTCCGTGTCGTAGGTCCACTGCGAGGTGGCTGCCGCGATGCCGAGCGCCTTCTCCGCTTTCAACAGAAATCCGTCGTACTGCCACTCGAGCCGTTGGGACCCACGGGTCAGCGATGCAACCTGGGCTGTCGTCACCGTGTAGGTGAGATCATTGGTCCACCATGGTGTCGTGACCCGCGTCACTCGGCCTGAAGGCTCGCGCGTCACCACGGTCTCGGTCGCATCAGAATGACCAGTGCGGGTGATGAGGCCATCGAGGTCGAACGTGGTGGTCTCATCCGAGACACCGGCCAGCGCAGGCGGAGAATACGTGGTTGCCTGATTCGCTTTGTCGTACAGGAAGCCGTGGGTCCCCGCGTCGGGCGGTGTGACGCCGGTGAGGTTGCCGACCGCGTCCGTCCGGAGAAGCACCTCCTTCGCATCCGCCCGCGTCACCTGCAGGGGGCGCCCCGTCTTGTCGAGCGACGGCCTCGTCACCTCGTTGAGTGCATTGCGCGCCGAGTCGACGAAGCCGTTCGAGTCGTAGGTGAAGCTCGAGCTGCGGGTGCCCTGCGTGACCGAAGTCAGCCTCCCGCGCGTATCCCATGCGTAGGAGATGGGCAGAACACCTGGCTCCGTTACCGTCAGCGGCCGCAGTTTCGAGTCGAGGGTCGCACTGGCCACCCGCCCCTCAGGGGAGGTCAGCACGTACGTCCTACCGGCCGCGTCGTAGCGAGTGCGCCAGAGACGCCCGTTGACGCGTGTCTCCTCGACTTCTTCCGTCACCGCGAGGAAGTCGCCGGGCGTGTTGCTCGAGGTGCGCACCGACGTCGTGGTCGCCTCGAGCCCCAGCGGCGTTCGCACGGTGACTCGTCCCGGCACATCCACGGCACGGCCGAAGCGGCTTCCGGCTCCCCCCTGCATCTCGATCTCGACCTGAGTTCCATCAGCCTCGGAATGGCGCTGCAGCCCCACTCCATACGCCCGCGTCACCTGGGTGCCGTCAGGCCTCGAGGTCGTCAGCGCAATTCGCCCACCGCCCGATTCGCGGAGGTATTGAGTCAGCCGCCCCTCCGGTGAAGTGAAGGCCACCCCGCCAAACACGAAACTGAAGTCCTTCTTCGCCCCTCGTGCGTTGGTGTGAGTCGCGAGGTTGCCCGAATCGTCCCAGGTAAAGGCCGTCGCGTTGCCGTTGGCGTCCTTCCACTCAGAGAGGAGCCCCGTGGGGAAGTACGCCGCCTCGACGCTGCGGCCCATGGCATCGGTCGCTCGCTCCACTAGACCGGTGGCCGCGTTGAGCTGCAGCTCGGTGCGTTGACCATCCTGCGCCACCAGGGCTTGCACCGACCCGTCAACTCGGCGCTCCACCCGGGTGACGTCGCCATCGACGTCAGTGACGGAGACAAGCCCTTCCGGCCCCCACGCAAACTGCCACAGCAACAAGCCGGTGCGTGCAGACACAGTCCGCAGGTGACGGCCTCGCGCATCAAATGCATACATTTCTTCGCCATCACGACTGGGCACCAGACGATTGGCATTGCGCGGCAGGGCGACGGAATGGAGCGTCGCCGTGGGCCCGCGGTGCATCACCAACAAGCTACCATCTCGGCGGACGATGAAATCACCCACGCCGTTGAGTTGCGTCAGCGCCGCGGCGCCGTCGGGCGGTTGGTAACCGCTTGACGCCGCGCGCACCCCGCCGAGAAAGAGACTGAACGCTCCGTCGGCAGACACCGCGCGTACGCCGGGCCCGCGCACGCCGCAGCCCGTACCACCGGGCTCCCCGATGTAGAGCGTGCCGTCATTGGCCACGGCGAGGCCGGTCATTCCCGAGAAGCAGGTCTTCCGCGCTTCTGGCTCATCGGGGTCGACACTGGTGCCTGCACCCGCGAGCAGTCTCACGCGCCCGTCGGCCTCGATGCTGCGCACCACGTAGTCACTGCGGCCATCGCCCGAGTCGTAGCCAGCGACGTAGAGCGTGCCGTCGACACCTTGTGCCAGCCAATGAGGCCCGCTTCGGAAGACGATGCCTTTCGGTGATTCGGATTCCCACGGTGGCCGACTCTCGAGGCTTCCACCTGCCACGGTCGTCAGCACGCCGTTCTCCACCCGGCGCAACGTCATGCCTGAGGTGTCCTGCGCCATGAAATACAGGTGCCCGTCGTGGCCGAAGAGGATGTCTGTCAGCCCATCGAGCTTCGCCTCGGTGGCGATGGTGCCGTCGGGCGAGATGCCCCGCTGGCCATTGCCCACCACGGTGGAGAGGGCGCCCGTCACCGCGTCGACGCGCCGAATGCGGTAATTCTCGATGTCGCCGATGTACAGATCACCGCTCGGGTCTGTCTCGAGCACGCGCGCGTAGTTGAACCGTCCCTGCGTGGCAGGAAGACCGTCTCCCGCAAACCCGAAGTTGATGTCGCCGGCAACCGTGCTGACGCCGCCATCGGGCTTCAGCAACCGCACGCGCGCTTCCTTCTCCAGAAAGAAGACGCCTTGCGGTCCCTCTGCGAACACCGCCGTGGTGCTGCCGAGGTTGACCGTGGTGATGCCCGCATCTTCGGAGAAATCGCTGCCTCCGCCGGCGAAATAGCGCACCATCGCCCCGCTCTCCGCCGAAGAGACCTGCCCGCCGTTGCCGAGGTGCAACGTGCCGTCCTCCGAGTAGCCGTGGAGGATGTCGAGCGAGAGGTTCGCGATGTTTTCACGCGGTACCCAGTCGCCCAATGAGTGGCTGCTGTGCTTGAGGTAGAACGCAGCCTCGCGGGTCGAGGAGAGCTGCACCGCGCCGGGAGCGGGCCACACGCCGAAGGTGCGTTGGGTGTAGTCGACGATGCCTGAAGCTCCGCCGCTGCTGGTTCCCATCACAGCCACACCCGCAAAGCCGTAGGCCGTCGTGGCGGTGGCAGCCACCGGGCCCTTCACGACGCGGCCAAATGCATCCTTCCCATCCCAGACGAGCTGCGTCGCATCGCCCATGCCCGCGTCCGGGTGTTCCACCTCATACTTGCGGCCCGCCACTTCGAGCCTGAAGTACGTCGCCACCACGCCTTCCGGTTCGCCGCCGTCCTGCAGCAGCCCTAGCTTCATGTCGACCGCTGCCTTGCGCACGTTGAAGCGGTTGCTGTGCCAGGCGAGGTTCAGACTCGTGCCGGCAACGGGCATGTATTCGCTCAACGTTCGATTCTGCACACGGATGACGCTGCCCTTCTGGCAATCAGGACACGTCTCCTGCCCCGCACTGGAGGACTCTCCCGCGCCGGCGCAGCTTCCGATGCAGCGCCAGCAGGAGTTCGTGTCCATCGCGCTGAAGTGGTTCGTCAGGCTTCGCACCACTTGCGTGCCGGGCGCGAATTGCCCAGCGAGCGCCGCGGCCTCATCCGCCAGTAAAGGAAAGTCCGCGTCGGCGTTCCCGTCGCCCGTGTAGTCGACGCCGCCGCTCGCTGTGATTTGAATGACGGCTGCATTCGGCCCTGATTCCCAGCGGCCCGCCACTTCATCGTAGACGCCCAGCGGAATCGCAGAGCCCACGGCGTAGCGAAGGAAGTTGTCCGCGTAGATGGCCACCGGGCTCGCAAAGCCGACGCCTCGCGCGCCTGCAGCCAGCGCCTCGTCCGCCGAGATATCCGCCGCGAAGGTGTAAGCGGTGGCGCCGGGAAGTGAAGCCGGCATCGCTTCGGGGCCTGTCCTGCCGACGGTCGCTTCGGTCGCGCGGAGCGTAAGTGTGGGGGCGGGCTGAGTGCCGCCATCAACGAGGTTGAGCCACGCCGAGGTGCCCGCGGGAATGAAGACTGACGTCGTCCGCCGGCCGTCTTCATCCTCCTGAAGTGTCGCGCTGTGCATTCCGCCGGTCACCGTGTCGATGGCCGTCGCCTTGCCGTCACGACGCAGCACCACGGTGTCTGGCAAATATGTGAAGTCGCGCGGCTTGGCGGTGGTGAGTCTTTGAATCGTGAGGAAGGAAGACGCACGAAGCTCGAGAGTGTGCCGTCCCGCCGCGACTCCGAGGGCGAAGAGCCCATCCGCTTGCGACGTAGCGCTGCCCCACTCCGGGTGGCCCAGCACTGAAACCCGCATTCCCGGCACGCCGACACCGTCTCTGGTGCGAACGTGCCCCACGACCGCCGAGAAGACGTCGCAAGGAATGGCGCTGCCACGAGTGAGGAAGGCATTGGCGCCGCAGAAATCGCTCGAGATGTCGCCATCGGGAACGTCGAGTCGCTCGGCGGGTGCCACCTCCACGCGAAGTGCCTCTGTGGCGGTGCCGTCGGCTGCGACTGCGACAACCTCCACCGGCAGGTGCTGCCCGATGACGAGACCAGTGAAACGCATCGAGGTGCTCACTTCATCGCGCGCCTGGTTTGGCCAGGTGAGTCGGTAGTTGGCAACAGGACCCATTGCCTCAGGCCACCGCAGGTCTGCACTGTTCTCCGTCGTCGCGGTGATCTCGACTCGTGCTCCCGTTGGCCAGGCGAGCGTCAGCGGCGGCGTCGCAGCATCCGGGGTCAGCTCTGGCTGGCAGTTGCAGCCGACCGTGAACACAGCAACCGCCATCACCCAACTCCACGCCCTCATCGCCGCTCCAGTCCCGCACACCAACGTTGAAGGGTAAAGTTTGGCATCGTAGAGGGTGAATGTCGCCAGCTTTGGTGGCGGCCTGTTTGAGATCCACCCCGCGGCGGTTTGGAGATCCACTCGCGTGGGTTGACCGCCGCCGCTGAGCGAAGTGGAGAAGTCGGGACAGCCGCCGCCGTCAGGTACGGCGGCTCGGTCTCGAGCCCCGTCCCCATGACCATCCACCATCGGCCCGGCGCTTCGAGGCTCATCTGGTAGAGAAGTTGGCTCAGGGGTGTTGGCACTGGCGCGCTCATCGCGCGACCCTTGAACGAGCGGGAGGGCGTTTCCTTCGCTCAGCCGGTGGACGCCCGAGCGGCTTGGGGCCGAAGTCGTGAAACGCGTGCGAGATGAGAACGAATGCGTTCATGGTCGAGTCCACGGGCCCGACACCATAGATCGGTCGCCAACCGTGCATCTCGGACCACCCACGGGGGAAGCCCTCCATCAGCACCGGGCAGTACCAGTCGCGTCCTGAGGGATCCGGTGCCGCGCGACCGACGGCGATGTGCGCGACGAATCGCTTCCCACGGTGGCGCACCTCCCACCAATCCTCGGCGATCACGTCGTCGACGGTCGTAATCGTCACCATCTTCCACTTCTTCTTCGCCATGGCCGCCTGGGTGATGTCGACGGCTACCTTAGCTCGGCGCAACCTCAGGACGCCGCTGATGCCGCCCGCTTCTCAATCTTGGGGCGGACCCAGTCTCGCCACTCCCCCTTCAGCACCACCGCAAGGAACGCCTGGCACTGCTCGCGCAAGACGCCCTTGGCCAGCGCCGCATCGACCAGCTTCATGTGGTTGCCGGGGAAGTTGGCGAACGCCGCCCACCTGGTCATGGTGTTGAACGCCGCCTCGGCACGCATGAGGTCGCCCGCGACGATCGCCTCAAGCCCGTCGTTCTCGGCGATGTCAAGCCGCACGCTGGGATCGACCATGTTGTCGGGCAGGTCATCGATGAACTTCCGAATACGGTCGCGGGAGACGGGCGGCACCTTCCGATCCTTCAGCCACCAACTCACCCAGGTCATGCCGACATCGGAGGATGGCGTCTGCCGCAGTCCGTCGAAGATGTCGTCGAGACATGCTTCGAACTCTCGCGGTTCGTCGGCGAGCAGAATTTTTCCCCAGAGCAGTGGATGGGCCTTCTTTGCTCGCAGGGGAAGCCGATCGAACTCGCGTCGAGCTTCCCGAATCGCGCCCGCAGCGTCAGCGCGTGTAGTGGTCAAACTCGACAGCGCCTTTGCCCGAACGAGGTGGGTCTCGGCGGCGTTGGCACCTCGGAGAAGGCGAACCCACTGTCGCGCCTCCTTCAGCGACCATCGGCGGATCTCCTGTGGTGGAGTGGCAAACTCCGGCATCGCGCGCGTGATGAGCAAGAGCGACTCGAGCAGGAGCGCCCTCGACACGCCGCGTGGCTTCTCCCAGGTCAGCAACCGCCAGCGCCAATAGAGATGCTTCGGCGAGGCTCGAATCTCTGCAAGCACCTGCGCGAGCTTCACGTCAGCCTCCTTGCCAACTTCAGCGCAGGGAGGAGGACCTCGGCGTGGCGCTTGGGCGCGGTCGCCTCGAGCAGGGCTTTGCATTCAGGGAGAAGGAGCCGTTTCCGCAACAAGGGCCGGACCAGCGACAAGATATTCCGGCCCGGGAACCAGGCGCCGAGGGCGAACTCATGCATGCGCTGGAGCGCGACCCCAACCGCAACAAGGTCGTGGCGCTTGAGCGCGGCAAGGCCATCGAACGCAGCCAGTTCAACCTCGTCGTCGTGGGACCGGTTCTGAGATGGCGTCGCTTCGAGGGCAGAACGAAGGAGCGTTTCGGTCGCCTGCCGGCGTCGTCGGAAGAGCAACCAACCGCAGAGGTGCTTTCCTGCGAACGGCCCGCAGTTGATCGCTTCAAGAATCGTGGGGAACCGGCGGGCGAACTCATCGGCATCTTGGCGCACGAGGATGCTCCCCTGCAGGGCCCCGAGCTCCTCTCCCGGGTTCGTCTCGCTCGGGATGCGGTCGAGGGCGGCACGCGCTCGCGAGAGGCACGCACGGCGATTGTCGACCTCCTCAGCAATGCTCGAGAGAAACTCGGCCTCGAGCGACGGCAGCGACGACTCGTGCTTGGCGACCGAATCGGCGACACGCTCCGCGTCGATCCAGCGCCAGGTCTTGAACATTCGACCGAACTCCTGGTGGCGGGGTGCGTCGTTGTCTGCCTCGAAGAGGGCGAGAAGCGAGTCGACAATCAACGCGCGATGCTTCGATGCTGCCGGGTTCATCCATGCGCTGTCGATCAGCAACCGCCGCCACAACAACTCTCTCGGTTGTCGTCGAACACGCCGCACGAGTTGGGGGAGGCCCTCGCGCACGAGCGTCGGGAAGTGCTGGTTCGGGGTCACGAACCGCTTCTATCGTTCTGCGGCTTCGATCCTCATCAGCTTCTTGATCTTCAGCGCCGAGATTGTCGCCGCACTGCGGCGACAATTGCGCACCGGTGGTCACCAGATCGGCCAGCCCGGCGGCGATGTACTCGAGCTTCGAAGGCTGCCTCCAATGCGCCTTCGCCGGGAAGTTGATGATGAAGCGCGAGGGGCGCCTGCCGCTCGACCACGAACATCCGCCCGACCACGAACATCCGCCCGACGACGACCTCGCGGCGCGCGCAGGCGCCTTCGTAAGCCCGGAAGTTGTCCGGGAACGACTCCTTGAACTGGAGCGCGAGGCCCTTGCCCATGACCCCGACGGTATTGACCGCGTTCACCAGGGCGTCCACCTGCTCACGGAGAATGTCGCCTTCGCCATGTTCGATCATCCGGCGCCTCGAGTTCGTCAGTTCCTCGATCTTCATCTCGACGTGCACGCCCACCTGGTGGTCTCGCGCACAGGTGTCTCCTGCGGGTGCTCAAGCGTTCGTCGGCACCCACGTCAACGTCGACGCCGACCAAGTAGCCGCGAAGCCTTCGCGAAGAACCGGCTCAAGAAAGGCCCTCGCCACCTCCAAGGCCGCGTCGATGCTTCTCCACGGGAGTTCGTTCTCTTCCGCGATCCGCGCGTATTCAGCGCTCCACTCCTTCGGCGGAAGCGGAACCGAAGTGGGTAGGGGATGTGTCCCGCGGGCGTTGAACGTCTGCTCGAGGGCAGCGCGCAGAGTACTGGCCTCGTGAGCCTGGGCCGCCGCGAGCAGGGCCAAGTCCGGCAGGTCTTTCACGCGGGTGTTCTGCCTCGTCCGGGGAAGCGTGTAGGCGTGAAGCTTCTCCGCGATGTGGGTTCCGACAGGGAGCACGCGGAGTGTCGGAGGCGGGATCCCGATGAAGTCGAGGTGGTCCTCCGCGGTGAACATGTCCGGCTCCCCGTAGATGGCCCCCGCGATCACAACGTCGACGCCGAAGGGGTCGGCGAGCTGCCTCCCGCCCAGCTGGCAGACCACTCGGAAGCGCTTTCCCTCGTATTCCACGCCTTCGCCTGCGATCTCCGGGTGGCTTCGGTCTATTTGGATTTCGAAGAGGAGATGATCACCGAGGACCATCTGTCCGCACGTCTGGAGCTCGGCGAGCAGCCCCTCGGCGGATCGACCCATCACGCGAAGATCGACGTCCCGTGTTGTCCGCGCGCGTTCCAGCCGCAGCTCGAGAGCCAGTCCTCCCTTCAGGATGACCGCGTCTGCAAAGTGAGTTGAAACTCGTGCCAGAAAACGGTCGAAAACAAGGAGTTGTCGCTGGCGTGAAAACGCGGCGCCGGAACCTTTGGCGCTGTTCCTCAGCTTCGCTTCAAGGGCCACCCTGAAAGCGTCAGGCGTCGCATAGGTGCGCACGGTCATTTGGGATCCCTTGCTGCAATCGCGTTTGCGAGGTGCGTGAGTTCTGCCTCAGACGTCAGGCCGCGCTCAAGCGCTTGGTTGATGGCGGCGTGGATGAACTCTCGAGGTACGTGCGCCTTCACGCTGTCACCTATCGTGCGCAGGGCGGAGGTGACGGGTACTCCCCCAGCCCAAGACCGATCAATCGGGCCCACTTCGGCCCAATGGAGGACGATCCCCTTCGGCGGCGATACGCGGCGCCGCTTCCAGACGAGTGGCAGCGTGAGGTGAGCACGGGCGGGGAGGACATCCGAGAGCCCATGAAGGGAGAGCGCGGTCTCGTGAGAGAACACGCCCTCGCGATGGGACCAGAGCCAAGCAGCGACGAGGTCTTCCTGCTCGCCGGGCGGAAACTGGGCCAAGCGGTAAATCCCTCGCTGAATGCGGAGGAGTTTCCCGCTGCGGACGTGCTTCGAGAGGAGCGCGGTCGAGAACCCCTTTTCCGCTGCGTCGCTCGCCAGAAACAGCCCTGAATGGGCGGAGACAACTGCGTACAGCGCCTCCCAATCTGGCTTCCGAGGGAGCTGGGCCGTCATGCACCAATACTAACCCTGAGTTGACATATTCGTCAGTTACACCGCTCCTATGCGTGCGACTCAGAATGCGGCAGCCTCTGTGGCATGTTTATGCCATATGGCATATTGAATCAGAGATGGGAGGACCAGGTGATGGACATCAGGAAGTGGCGAGAAGAGGCGGGGGTATCCCAGGCGACGCTTGCGCAGCATCTCGGTGTCAACCAGTCGCAGATCTCGCGGTTCGAGGAGGATCCTGAGGCGATTCCCTTCGGGATTCTCAAGCGTTGGCTTGCTCGTCTCGGAGTGGACCCCGGCCGGGTCGATGCGGTGGCGCAGGAGATTCCGCCCTCCCCCGTGGACGTTGGCGAACCGTATTCCGGGCTGCGACGCAGCCTCGAGCTCGTCGAGGCCTACTGCCGCCGCGAGCGAGAGACCGAGACGGCGGGGCGACGTCCTTGGATGGAGGGGCTTCCGAGCGTGGAGGAGTTCGAACAGTTTGTGAGCGAGAGTCGGCGGAAGCCCAGGCTCGTTCTGGCGGGCCGATCTGATGCCGGCAAGTCGAGGATCGCGAACAGTCTTCTTGGCCGAAATCTGCTGCCCACGCAGTACGGGCCGGCAACGCGGCTCGTCACCACCGTCCACCATCTTGAAGACCGACCTTCGTGGCTGAAGGGTGTCGAGGTCCTGATCACGAGACCTGGCACTTCTCTGGGCGACCTCGCCAGAGATGATGACGCAAGGCGCGTGCGGCATTCTGGTGGCTACGACCTCCTCCAAGAACACGTTGTCTATCGGGGCAACGATGCTGCAGGCGGCGAGGCGAACGAAGTGTTCGTCTTCGCTGATGCACCAATCCTTCGAGCTGCCACCCTTATTGACCTCCCTGGGAGCCGCGGAGAAACCGGAAGTGCCGACGCCGATGCCCTTCGAGCCGCAGATGCGGCCCAGCGCGCGGACGTCCTCATCTACGCTTCGCCGGTTCAAGGATTCCTGAACGGGCTCGACTTCGAGTTTCTCTCGCGCTTCATCCCATCCCTGCCTCCCTACGAGAAGGAGACCTCGTTCCCGATCCTCGGGAACCTCTTCATCGTGGCCACGCACGCCGCCCCTCACATTGGGTTCGAGGAGCTTGAGCGCGACATCATCTCGCGGGGGCGCGCGAACCTCTGGAAGCACGTCAATGAGACGTCCGTGGTGATGCGCTCGGCGGCGATTGGTCGACCCATCGTACGAACCGAACTCGACGCTCGCTTCTTCGCTTTCTGGGCAGAGCGTCGCGAACTCAGAGACCGCCTCCATTCGGCAGTTGGCGAGATCCTCGGCACTCATGTTCCAGCAGTGGTGCTCCGCAGGGCCGAACAGCGAATGAGCGCTCTGCGGACTCGAGCGATCGACGCCTATCAGTCCCAGAGCGACTCCCTCAGGACGATGCTTGACGACGTCGACAGGGCCCAACGCGATCACGAAGCTCTCGTTGCATCCCAGAGCATCACCGAGGCCCTTCGTCGGAGAGCGCAAGACAGCGGCGTGGCGCAGTACCGAAACGTCTCGGTCGCAGCCCAACACTCGCTCAAGAAAGCGTGGCAATCGCGTACGACACCGGAGGCCATCGAGAAGATGATTCTCGAGCGCTTCCCGATCGAGGCGGGCAAGGAACAGGCGAAACAGTACGCCGCTGCGGGCGTTCTCGAACTCATCCGGAGAGACGTGTTTCGCGAGTGCGCCCCTCTTGTCTCCGCACTGCCGCGGAAGGTTGACCCAAGCCACCAGAGCTACGTGTACGTCCCGGGGGTCGAGATTCCCGGCGACGAGCAGGGTTTTGTCGCGGCGATCGCCGGCGCTGGCGTGGCAACTCTCGCCGGCATGACTGGTGGCCTGTCCCTCATTGTGGGTGGCCTCCTGTGGACACTGGTCGGAGACTCGTGGCAGGCAAGGCTCGCCAAGAACATCGCCAGTGAGATCCAGAAGAGAGGTCTGCACCAGCAATTCGCCTCCGCCCTCGAACTCTATTGGTCGAGGCAGATGAACGACTTCATCCAGCACGCCAGGGTCGCCGAGCAGGCCGCGGATCGCGACGTTCAGCGACGAGCCGCTCAACTGGAAATGGCTCATCGGGATAAGCGCGAACTCGAAAAGCAGAGATCCTGGCTCGAGGAGCGACGGGCGTTCTTCAAGGGGATTCCAGCAATCGCTCCCCCGCGCGACGGGTAGCGAACCCAAAGCCGGTCACTTCTCATCGCACGACGAAGCGGGCCACTCGCACACCGCCAGGGAGGCGCCCACCCTCAGCGGGGCGGCGCTCCTCCTTCGCCGTCCACAGAACGTTCGTTGCGTTGGCCGCGTGTACCGAACGGACCGTAGGAGTCCCGTCCCGGTAGGCGCATTCAGTGCTGGTGGTGGCCTGGATCAAGTTCGTCCACGCGCCGGCATTTCGGAATCTGGCGTTTTTCATTTCAAACCGAAAATGGCGCCGAATCCGAAAATGCGTCGACCGGCGCTGACTCTCAGCGTTGTTCGCCGGCCTTGAGCGACTGCTTCATTCGCTCTGCGAGAACCTCTGGCGCGAGCCGCCCGTAGACCCGCTCAACCATGCGAGTGTCGCGGTGGCCGAGCACTGCGGCGATCAGGTCTGGCTGCAGGCCCATGCCGCGCAGCCAGGTCGCGCAGGTGCGGCGCAGGTCGTTGGGCGAGCAGCGCTCGATGCCGACCCGCTTGCACGCCACGAAGATGTCGCGGTTCATGTTGCCCCACGGCTTGAACAGCGCGTCCCCTTCGCCGGCCGCGTGCTCGAGCGCGAAGTCGAGGTAGCGCCGGAGCAGCGGCACCACCATCGGCACTCTCCGCGATCGCCACGCCGTCTTGGTGCCATGGATCTCGACGAAGTCGCGCGCGGCGCTCACATCACCTCGGAGCGCGAGGTTCGTCTCATTCCGGTTCGCCGAGGTCGCGACGATGTACGCCACCCGGGCAGCTCGATCGCCGCCCAGCGCGCCGATCAGCTTGTCGACCTCGTCCTGCGTCAACCACCGCGTCCGCGGCCGGTAGTCGCTGAGCGACTCCGCAGGAAGAACCGCGAGCAGGTTCCCGTCCCACAGCCCCGCGCGGGCCGCGAGCTTGAGTCCCCCGCGAAGCGTGACGATCTCCTTGGTGATCGTGTTCCCCGCCGCGCCCTCGTCACGTCGCGTGCGGATGTACGCGTCGACATGGCTCGCGCTCAGCTCGCCGATCCGGAAGGGCCGGTACTCGCCTCCCTCCTGCCCCAGGAGCCGCATCAGGTGGCCGCTCTTCTTCCGGTACATGTTCGCCGTCTCGATGCTCCGCTTCCCGAGCTCGGCCTGCTGCTCCCGTTTCGAGATGAGCAGCGTGAGCGCCTGCTCGAGCGTGGCCGACCTGACTGCCGTGCCCGCCGGGTCCGCGTGTTCCTGCTCGATGCGGCGCGCGATGATCTCCGCGGCCTTCTTGTCCTGGCAGCCCGTGCTCAGGCGCTGGCGCTTCCCGCCCCGCAGGTTGACGTCGACGAACCAGGTCTTGCCGCGCTTGTAGAGCCGCATCAGGCGCCGCCCTTCCGCGGCTTGGTGCGCGGCTGGGTGAACTGGATCGGGACTGGCAACATGGTGGCGTAGCCCTTCCGTGCAGCCTCCTTCAGCGCGCCGAGTTCCGACTGGGTCATCGCGCGCTCGATGGCGGCGGGTCGCGTCGGAAGCGCGGGCCCACCTCCGAGCTGGCGGAGCGTCCAGTCCCGGAGCTGCGAGGGCAGGATGAACGCCAGCTTCGAACTGACCAGCTCCCCTCGACACTCGCGGATCACCGCGTAGGCATGCGACGGCGAACAGCGAAGGGCGGTGACGACGTCCTTCACCCGAAGGACCGCGATGACCAGCGAGCCACGCGAGTTGAGGCGGTAATCGAGGTCGGGGTCGGGTATCGGTGCTCCAGCCATTCGTCCTCCGGAATTCGTTCCGGAGTACGATAGGACCTAAACTAGAGTCCCGTCAACGTCCTACTTGGGTCTTGGAGCGAAGCCCTTTGAGCGGGTGATGGGCCCCTCCTCCTCATCGGGTGTCTTGTGTCCCGGTACCAACAGGTCCCCACCTGCAGTCGTGAACTTCATGGCCGCGTCGTGGAGTATCTCGACCACCAGCGCCTGGAGCGTGATCCCAAGTTCGTTCGCGCGCGCCTGCATCCGCTGGTGAACGCTCAATGGCAGTTGGAACAGAAAGAGCCGTTCCTCGAACATTTCCCTGATGAGATCGGACTGCGAGATGTTGCGAAGTCGAGAGAGGTAGCGGACCCAGGCCGTCGCGCGACTCGAGAGCTTCACCTGGAACTTGTCGCCGTCTGGAAGCATGGCCGCTCCATATCAGAGGCCCACGTGGGTTGCCTTCGACGTTGCTTGGACCCATAATGGAGTCCCACAAGAACAACGGAGGAGTTCATGGAGCATCACGTGAGAGAGGTATCCCTCGCCGTATTGAACCCCAACCCCTGGCAGCCGCGCCGCAGCATGGACGCGGAAGAGCTCGCGACGCTGGCCGCGTCGATCCGCGAGCAGGGCCTGCTGCAGCCGATCGTCGTGCAGCCGCTCGAGGGCGGTCGCTACGTGATCGTCGCCGGTCACCGGCGCGTCGCGGCCTACGAGAAGCTGCAGGAGGCCGAAGGCGCGAAGTGGAGCCGAATCCCGGCGGTGGTCCGCACCGGGCTCGACGACGCGAAGCTCGCCGCACTCGCCTACACGGAGAACGTCGCGCGCTCGGCGTTGACGCCGGTCGAGGAGGGCAGGGCGCTCCAGGCGATGGTGGAGAACGGGCTCGCCCAGACCAACGAGGATCTCGCCGCGCTGGTGCAGCAGCCGGTCGCCCGAATCAAGCGCCTCCGTCGTCTCGTCGCAGGCCCGCGCGTCATTCGCGACGCTGTCGACTCCGGCTTCATGGTGGTGCTCGGCACCGACGCTGACGGCACCGAGCGACGCGAGCTCCGGAAGCTGGAGCTGAACTCCGCGCTCTGCTTCGTGCGGCTCCACGAGCAATTCAAGCTGGCCGCGCCGAAGAAGGCCGACGAGCGGATCGACCGCGTCATCCGCAAGGCGCTCGCCGGCAACTGGTCCGTCCGCCGCTGCGAGACCTTCGTCGAGGCCACCATCGCCGGCCGCGAGCCGGAGCCCATCACGGACTCGGCTCCCGTCCAGGCGGCGCTCTTCACCGAGACGAAGAGACGCTTCGTGGTCGACCTCGCCCTGGCGGCCTCTGCCTCTGCGGAGCAGCTCGCGGAAGTCCGCGCGGCCTTCGAGCGGGCGCTGGCTTCGGAGCCGGGCCAACGTTGACCCCGGGCCTTCACCACTCCCTGATTCCTTCCCTTCTTCGCCGCCTTCCCGTTGCAGGCAGCGGCGTAGGCAGGGCAGCAGGGTGTGCGTAGGCAGCATTCCCCTCGGAAGAGGGCGGCGACGCTCCCTGCTCTGGCCCCTTGAGCGTCGGGCCGTTCGATTCCCGACCCCACTCCCCCAACGACTGAAAATACAGGGAGGGTAGTGGGGTCTGGAATCTCACTGAATATTGAGGGGCCAGAGCAGGGAAAGGGGGAGGGGAATGGTGAGTTTCAGAATGGTGAATGGAATTCAAAGGAGGGATTGAGAATGGCAACCATCATTACTGAGAGAGATAGAAATCTGTGTGGGGTATTAGGAGAAATGAAATGGATAGATGGGGCGCGGGCCGAGCGGTTGTTGCCGGGGCGGGCGGGAGCAGAGGTGCGGAGCGCGTTGGACAGGCTGACGAAAGGGCAACGGCAGCTGTTCCGGAAGGAGCGGTGGATGTCGCGGCGGGGAATGGAGCCGGCGTACTGCCTGACGGACGCCGGGCATCAGGAGGCGTGTCAGCTGCTGGAGCGGGAGTTGGAGCCGCCACCACGGGAGTTCAACGCGCAGGGAATGGAGCACCACTTCGGCGTGGTGGACCTCTACCTGGGGCTGCTCACGCACGGGCTGCCGGCCGAGCTGGCGCGTCGACGTCTGCACGCGGGGATGGACCCGTCGATGCGGCGCAAGCTGCTGCAGGACGTCTTCGCGCGCGCCGCGCATCCGGGCTGGCGGTGGACGATGGCCGCCAACGAGTCGAGGCTGCCGTGGCGGCAGTTTGTGGTCGCGGGCGGCCCGCTGCAGGAGCGCTACCTCCAGCCCGACGCAGTGCTGGAGGTGCCACGGGCCTCGAAGCGCTCCTTCATCGAGTACGAGAGCGGCGCCCACACCCTCCAGCCGGTGGGGCCGAACAAGCCGAACGCCACG
>JAYVFP010000312.1:0-7949 GCA_043773025.1 Archangium sp. | reverse complement strand
ATCTGATTCCTTGTCCTTTTGGTCCTTCTTCTTCGAGCGCATCACCTGCTTGGACTTCGAGAGCTTTGGTTGCTCCTCCCGGAGCAACGGATGCAACCCGAGGACGCCGAGAGGCCGACGCAGATTGTCAGCAGAGACCGCGAGCGAGGCGTGCAGAAAAAACCCTGAACCGTCGTTCTCAACGGCCCCGAGCTCTTTGGCCCGCCCCTCGCCCTTGAACTTCATGGTGCTCGTGTCGTGCACCGCCAAGACGACACCCAACGCACGCGCACGCTCAACCGTGCATTCCACGTGTGGTTCCAACAGGTCTCTCCAATCGACGCGCCGATTACCCATGAGCCGGTAGGCAGCCTGAAGCTCGGCCTCGGTTCGGAGCGCTCTTGGAAAGCTGGCATGAGGATTCGCGGCGAGCGCCATCGCCACAGTGACCGCTCGTGCGTCTCGGCGAGGGTCTCCCAGCTCAACGCCTTCGAACTCTTCGGCAACTTGCTCAACCATCAACCGACGGGTGGATGCTTGCATGCGGCGAACTGATCACGCTTCGTAGCCGCTGTGGATCCCCATCAAAGATGTGCGCGATCATGAGGCTCTCGGGATGAACGGTGTCCGTTCGTTATTTCGATCAACCCTGCGAGCGAAGTCGAGAGCTCACTTGCCGCGCGAAACAGAAGTACGCCCTCGACTGCTCTCGGGAGGATCGGTTGAAGGACCGGGCCGGACATGAAAACGCCGACGGTGCCACGTGGGCGCCGTCGGCGGATTCGACCGAAAAGCGAAGGCTCAGTAGCCCGCGTTTTCCTTGGCGAAGTCGGTGAGCTTCTTCTTCTCGAGCTTGCCCTGCGACTTGCTGGTGCGCTTCTCGACCTGGGTGTCGCCGGCGAGGGCGTCAGCCGACATGCCGAACAGCGCCTTGATGTTGTCGCCGAAGAGGGTGATGACGCCGATGGCAGCGATGGCGATGAGCGCGACGATGATGATGTATTCCGTCATGCCCTGACCGCGGGACTTCTTGAGGGCCATCTGCTTGTTGAGCTTCGCCATGGTGTCACTCCTTCGTGGGCTGCTCCGGGAGTGGAGCGGCTTGGTTACAGAAGTATCGGAGGCAGGCTGATTTTCCTCCATACGTCATCGGGAGGACCCCCTGCGGAGGGTGCAACGACCTGCACACGAACTGTGAACCCTGCTCACTTCACAGACCCGCAACCACTTGATATCAACCGCATCGCCGCGAGCGCGCGACCTGCATAAGGTCCCTGCATGCCCCTCTTCAAGCGCCCCGACGGGTTCCTCGCCACCGACGTCGCCCCCTTCCGCCAGATGATGCCGTTCCTCATGAAAACGCGGACCGAGTCGGCCGTGTACTTCGAGCAGGACATGGACCTGACGAAGACCCAGAAGTTCATCGACCAGTACAACGCGACTCACGAGAAGCGCATCACGGTCTTCCACCTCTTCACCTGGGCGATCGCGCACGTGCTCCACGTTCGCCCGCGCATGAACCGCTTCGTGGTGGGCAGCCGGGTGTACCAGCGCGACGGCGTGTGGATTTCATATTCAGCGAAGAAGTCGATGGAAGACGGCGCGCCCATCGTGGTGCTCAAGCGCAAGTTCGACCCCTCGATGACCTTCGAGCAGACGGTCGCCTTCATCCACGGAGACGTGAAGGAAGGCCGCAGCGACAAGAAGAGCCACATGGACAAGGAACTCTCGCTCTTCCTCAAGCTGCCCGCGATGTTGCTGCGGTTCGGCGTGGGCGTGGTGCGCTGGCTCGACTCGGTCAACCTGTTGCCGGGCAGCTTCATTCACCCAGACCCCATGTACGCGAGCATGTTCATCGCGAACCTCGGCAGCGTGAAGCTCGAGTCGGCGTTCCACCACCTCTACGAGTACGGCAACATTCCGCTCTTCGCCGCGCTGGGCCGCACCAAGCTGGTGCCGGTGGCCGACGAGACCGGGGCCGTCACGGTGAAGAAGATGTGCTCGATGAAGTACACCTTCGACGAGCGCATCGAAGACGGGCTGTACTGCGCGTCGTCGCTCGAGCTGCTGCGCAAGATGGTGGAAGACCCGGCGGCGTTCATGGAGAACAACGCGTCGGCCGCTGTCCCGCGCGCAGCGTGAAGCACTTCACAGGCAGGGCGGCACGCCGGAATCTTCAAAGGCCGTCACGTTCAACTGGGTGGGGGTGGGCGTGTTCACCGTGTACGAGCCCGCGGCGAGCGGGGGAATGATGCACACCGCAGGCCCCGGCTGCGCAGGCCTCGCGTTAGGCGGGAAAGCCCCGCAGGTCACGCCCCCGATGATGAGCTCGATGGAGCCGCCATCGACGCGCACCTGGCAGGTGCCGGTGTAGATGGGGCCCCTCGCCTCGAGCACGAAGGAGGTGTCTGGCGCGATCGCCGAGCCCTGGTGGCAAAGTTGTTGCGGTACGGGGCTCACCGGTTCGCATGGCAGCGAACAGCTGAAGCTGGCCAGCAGCAAGCCGAGAGCAAACGGAGATTTCACGGACACGTCGGCACCCCTGCATCAGCAGACGCGGGAATGGTGAACGTGACCGGCGTGCCCGAGCTGACCGTGTACGTGCCAGCGGGCAACGCCGGCACGTTGCACTTCACGAAACGGGGGGCGGGCGCAGCGCGGTCCGAGTTGCCCGAGCACGACATGCCGTCGACTGCGAGGTTGAGCCGCCCGCCATCAACGCTGACCGAACACGTCCCGCTCGTGTAGGTCTCACCTTCGATGATGAACGGTACATCAGCCGCGATCGTCCCCGCATCAGCGCGATGGCACACCGTCTGCGGATTCGAAGAGATGCTCTCGCACGGCGGCGTGCAGCTCCACACAACGACGGTGAGACAAAGACCGCAGAGGACTCGGGTGGTGGCGTTCATGAGCTCTCGACTCTCGCACGCCGCGCTACGGGCAGCGGGGCAGACCGCCATCAGCGCCTTCGGGGAGCGTGAAGGTGAGCCCGGTGACCGTGTACGTACCAGCCGGCAACGCAGGCACCGCGCACTCGACGCTGCTGGCCCGGGCGGGCGCCTCAAACCCCGAGCCGGACCCGGTCGCGCACGTGTCGCCGTCGACGAGGAGCTCGAGCTGCCCACCATCGATGCGGACCGAGCAGGCGCCTCCGCGAACGAAGGTCTGACCGACCACGACGAAGGGCACGTCAGCGAAGAGCGCTCCCGCGTCTGCGCGGCGGCACACGCTGGAAGGCGCAGAAGAAGCGGTCTCGCACGGAAGGGTGCAGCTCCAGGCGAGCACGAAGACTCCGAGACCAACGACCCACTTGACGAGCGCGTTCACCGGCAGGCCCGCACGCCGGCATCAGCGGCCCGTGGAACGTCGAACTGCGCCGCAGTCAGCGAGTTCACGACGTACGAGCCCGCAGGCAGCGGGGGGATGGTGCAGCGCACCGGAAAGGTGGCCGCTCGCGCTCCATTCAAAGAGCCCGCACCACACGAGCCGCCGGACACGGTCAATTCAATCTGCCCACCATCGACGGACACCTGGCACTGCGCATCCTGCGTGAAGACCTTGCCCTCCAGCACGAAGGAGGCGTCAGGCGCGATGTCCCCCGCATCTGCGCGGTGGCAGAGAGATTGAGGCAAGGTCGAGACGGGGTCGCACGGTGCAGGAAGGCAACCGTAGGCGACGAGCGAGAAGCCGGCGGAAACCACGAAGACTCTGAAGGTCGAGCGCATGAAGGGCGGCTCTGCAAAAAGGAGTGCACCGTGGTGCTTTCGAGCGGCAAGACCCTCGACGCGGCACCGATGTCAGGGCGCCCGTGCCGCGATCGAAGCGCGCGCAGTGGAGCACTCAGGCGCGCACAGGGCGAGGCCCCACCAGCCCGCGGCCGTCACCGCAGCCCTCGAATACGGCGCGGTGGGCGTGCTCGCCTTCTTCGCCGCGAAGCCGCAGTGGAACACCACGCGCCGCTTCACCTTCGCGGTGCTCTTCACGTTGGCGGCCGGGTGGATCGACGAGGGTATTCAGGCGCTGCTGCCCACCCGCCACGACGACCTGCGTGACGTCGGCTTCAACGCGCTGGCGGGCGTGATGGCGCTCACCGCGTTCGGGCTCATTCGCTGGTCGGCGGACACGCAGCGGCTCGCGGTGGTGCTGGCCGTGCTGGCGTTCATCATCAGGCTGCCTGAGATGGGCCGAACCTCTACGGCCCTGCGTCCGATGCCTGCGTCGGCAAAGGTGAGGGATTGCGCGCCTGCGCGAGACGCGCTTCCTCTGATAGCCGCGTCGCTGTCACCCACTCAACGCGTTGGCAGTCGGGGTTGGCGGCAGCGGTGTCGACGGCACGCTCAAGTGTGGGTACGTCGGGGAAAGTCTCAGTAGGCCAGCTATATTCTGCGCTCTCTCGGCGCCAACCAGTCGACGCAAGGGTGAACTGATCCTTACCCTGCGATGGGATCCACCATTCCCCGTCCATCTCGTGGACACTGATCGTTCGTTGGGTCTTGAGTTCGGAGAACGGCCCGGCAAAGAACACGGTCACGACTTGACCGATGGGGGGAAGTGATTTGCCGGGTGTCGGCGCTCGAAGGAGAACCTGGTCGACATTCCATTCAACTGGAGTGGACCACATAGGGTTATCTGGCCACGTCGACAGGAGTTTCTTGACTGGCTTGCCGATGGAGCGCGGTGTGACCAACAACATATACTCCGGGTATCTGACGACATCGCAAAGGTATGTTTCCCGAGACAATCCGCTGCCTACGTTCCATTGTGGCTTCTCTTCACAGCCAAGAGAGACCATTATCATCAACACGCCGCTGAGACTGTGTACGTGCCTTTTCATGGGGCCTCCTGGGGACAGGTGAGAGTGTAGGAATCGCTAATCCATGACCTGACGACAGACGGTCCGGCCATCGTCAGCGGGCTCGTCCCAATCTAACCAGGGAACGCGGATGCAACGCCCGACTTTGTACGCCAGTAAATGTATCGGTCCGTTCCGACGACAGCCTCCATGATGCGCCCGCTTCCGTCACCGCGACGAGGGGAGAGTGCAATCGGAAAGTTCGTCTCGCCGGGCGACATTGGCCGTTCACTGTACGGAAGGCTGAACCCCGCAGAATCCAGAGGATACACCTCGCATTGGAGACCGACGAGACCGGCATGGCCCCGTCCTCACGGGGGGCGGCAGCCTTGATTGTCGCCGAACGTGCCGACTGTGCGCCCCCAGACGCCCGTTCACAAGAGGCCCGGTTGACGAAGGACAAGAAGAACAACCCGCCCAAACTCACGCCCGAGGCTGCCCTGCAAACGGAGGAACGAGGAGGAGCAGCGAAGGAGGACGGAGGCCCAGCTGCGAGAGGCGCTCGTCTGCGGCCTGGAGCACCGAACAGGTTTGATCACCCGGCGCGAAGCATGGCGCGCGATGCACTCGAGGTCACCAATAACACTGGCGCCCATCGACGCCGCGTGGACAGCGAACGTCGCCTCAGATGCGGTGCAACGACCAGCAGTCATCTTTGGGTTCGAAACGCGTGGTTCACCACCTCAGCTCGACCTCGTCGGCACCAGACGCAAAGACGGGCGCGTTGAACGGACTGTGCCGACAGCTCGACCAACTGATGGAGTGGGTCGGCAAGCAGCGGCTGGCGTGTATCGATGCTCCACTGAAGAGGTACATCGACGCGCTCGCCCAGGTGCGCGAGCAAGACCTCGAGCCGCGCGCAGAGGGCGGCGTGCAGATTCGACAGGGCGTACCTGGCGCGCCGAGGCCGGCCTTGATGCTGCTGGCCATCAGCAGCGGGACATCCGCCTGCTGACACACCTCCTTGAAGTCAGTGTTACGGAACTCGCAATCAACGTCACTTTTTGCGGCTTGCCGTACTGTCGTTGGCGAACTCACTCATCCATTGTGAGTTTCGTAACAAGTGACGGGCGTCGCCTCTGGAAATACGCCGCAAAAGCTCAGCGGCTCTTGGCGATCACGGCCGAACTCTGCAACGGCTTCGACCGGGGAATCACCGCGTCGTTGAAAACCGAAATCGTCTTACGAATGCGCACGAGTGAACCGGGCGCGTCGGGCGTCGCATACGACATCGACCAGCCATCCGGCACTTCAGGCGAGGTCCACTGGTACAACGCGCGCGCATCTCGCGGAGAAAGGTTCACGCACCCGGCGCTGCGTCGCTCGCCGAACCCGTCGTGCCAGTACGCCGCGTGCAGCGCGAAGTCGTTGTGGAAGTACATCGTCCACGGCACCGACGAGACCGCGTAACGATGGTCGCCCGCATCGCCTTGCATGTCGGCTTCGGAGAACTTGATCCAGATCCGGTACGCACCTTCGGGTGTGGGGTTGGCCGAGCCGGTCGAGACCAACGTGGTGAAGACGGGCCGCTGACCTTCGTACGCCACCAGCACCTGCTCGGTGAGATCGACATCGACCCATCGCTCTCCCGGCGCGACGCCTGAAGGAGGCGCCATCACACGAGCGACATGCAGATCGTCGATCGAGACCCACGCGTCTTGCGCCACGCGCGCCCACAAGCCGTCTTCGGTCTGACCAAGAATGGGCACGGCCGTGCGGGGCTCGAGCACGCCGATCAGCTCGCCTTCTTCAGGAGCGCCCCACACGGCGATGGACCGCCGCGAAGACGTGCGTGACTGCGCCCACGCCAATGGCAACAACGGCGCGCCGTCGTACTTGAGGAAGATTCCGGAGAACGTGGACGGCTCTTTCACGTGCACCTTACGCGCGTCGACGAGCTTGCCCAGCCGGGTGCGTAAATAGGTGCGGCCGCGAACTTCCACCTCATCGCGAAACTTCAACAGCACCGAGAGCGCGCGATGCCGGCGAATCGGTACGCCGTAGATGCCAGGCAGAATCGCGCCGGGTTCGAGCCGGGGGAGCTCTCGCGCGAGGGGCATCAACCGCGTCGGCTCGAGCACGCGTTCGCACACGAAACCTCTCGGCTCGATTTCAATCCATCGTTCGCAACCCGGGCCAGTCGCAGCGCCTCGCCACTTCACGCGCATGTCTTGAGCCAGCACACCCAGCGGAGCCGAGCGTTCATTCGGCGCCGATCGCACCGTGGTGGATTGCCGCACGCGCAGCGACACCACCTCGTCCCCGAACGTGGGCGTCACTTCCTCCATCACCGGCGCGAGCGCGACCACAGCGGGCGCGACCTGTTCTCCACAAGCCGACAACGCGAGGCAGGGAAGCAACGACAGGCAGCGCATGGCGGCACCGTACGCAGCAAGACGGCGCGCCCTCTACGCGCGAACCGGCGACCTTTGGAGCCACCACGGCACCCGAACGGACATGTGCTGTGAGCGCTCACCTCGAGTCCCCCCTCCTCGTGCAAACGGGGAGCAGGGGCCAGCGTGCAATGGGATCGGGCGTCGCTCGTCTCCAGCGACATGAACGCAGACAAGATGCCTGGCTGGTTGGTGGTGCTGTTGAGCGTGCTGGCAGTCGCGGTGCTCGGGCCCCCGGCGCTCGTGCTCGTGTTGATCGCGTTGGGCGCAGCGCTCGCCGTTGGAGTGGCGCTCTTCAAAGTAAGCCTGGTGGCGCTCGCCATCGCGGCGGTGGTGATGGTGGTGCGCGCGCTGACCGGCAGCGGCCGGCATCGCGGACTCCCCGTCGTGGAGAGACGTGAATCGATCGACGCCATCGCTTCCCGCATGGAGGCCGAAGAGCGCGAGCGCCGCGTTGACCTGGATCGCCAACTGGCGGAAGCACTGCAGTCTTCGCGCTGACCAGAAGATCGGCCAGGTCGAGGCCCCGTCACGCCCCGTCACTCCTTCGGAGACCTTCGGAGACCTTCGGAGCAGGGGAATCGCATCATCGTCCTGCGCCCGAAATCGCTACCTTTTTCGGGTGCAGATCGCTTCGAGAACAGTCCGTCGAGTCGTCGAGCGTGACGTCCGTGGGCTTCGACGCGAGCCTCTCGGCGATGGAAATCGAGTTCGCCGGTGGC
>JAYVFP010000311.1:0-7952 GCA_043773025.1 Archangium sp. | reverse complement strand
CATCGCGAGCTCGTACTCTGACTGCAGCACCATGTTCTCGCCTTTGAGGCGCTCGCCGGCGGTCTTGCCGTGCTTCATGAGGCGCAGCCCTTCGCGCTTGAGACGCTCACGTGCCTTCTTCGCGCCGGGCTTCAGGCCGATAATTTCAATCTCGTGCAGCTTTCGAATCTCGTGGTTCACGTGGGTGGCGCCGTGATGGCGGGCCGCTACTCCCTCGGGGCTGACGTGGGCCCAGATGAAGGGAGCACCGCAGGTGAAGCAGAAGGCGTCCCCGCGCCCCATGGAGACCTCGCGCAGGAGCTGGGCACGACTCAGCCTCTTCATGCGCTTCATCCCGAGAGCCAACTGCTGGCGGATGTAGGTCTTGGTCAAGCGGCGGGGTACGGCGTCGGTGGTTTCCATGTTGGTTTTCCTTCAGGGCTTCGGCTTCGTGGTTGGTGCTGCATCAGGATGGCCTTGGAGCGCTGTCACATCGGGCCGGCGAACATCTTCTCGAGCGCGACGTTCATCTCGGGCGTGACGGCGTTCGTGATCGCGCGGGTCGTTCACCAGGCAACCGCACGCCGGGCACGGGCCCAACTCGACGCGGTAGTAGGGGCTCAAGGGAAGCATGGGGGCTCCGTGGCGCGGGACAACGAGGCGGCGATGGAGACGGGCACCGCCAAGTGTAGGTCATCAATGCGCCACTGCGGTTGCGTCACGGGGCGCCGCACGGCGCGTCGCTGTTCCTGTCGAGCATTGTCTTGGAGGCGCTACCGATCGCGCAAAGGAGGACACCTGCCTTGGTGGTGAGCGTCACCCGCCCCCTGTTTCCGAGTGGTCCGGGGAAGCGGTGAAGCGACGACCCACAAGAATGCCTCCGTCGTCAGGTGGTGGTGATCACCCACGTCCCCTCGGATCACCTCGTCATGGTGCATCAACTCGACCAGCGGAGATTCGATATGCGGCCCCCCACTCACGCGGTAGGAGGACCAGTGATGGACCGCAGGTTCCGACCCGAGCTTCGTTCGCTGTACCCGGACACCAGCACTCTCATCTACGCCCTGAAGTCGCGAGCCGTTCGAGATGCCCTCGAGTTCGCGGCGGCTCAGGGCAACCTGCTCCTGAGCTTCGTGCACCTCATGGAGTTCATCCGTGGCGAGGAGCGGGGCGTTCACCTTGCGGAGCTGGTCGATTCTCTGGGCGTCGTGTGGGTGCATCAAGAGGAGGAGGTTCAACTTCTGGAGGTTGAACACTTCCTGCGCGAGGAGGTTCGAGAAACTCGCAGGCCCCCTCCGGTACCTGCGGCACCGTCGCGGCTGGCGACGCTCAAGCGGTTCAATGTGGGCGCGATGTCCGCGCTGCTTCACCGTCCCAGCGCGGTCGCATTCGTGAGGGATGCCGTCGAACAACAGGCCATCCTCGACCGCCTTGGGGAAGTGGCTCGAGCAGGAAGAGTTACGGCCCAACGCTTCTTTGTCGACCAGAAGTTGCAGGAACGAGACCTTCAAAACGGGACGTCGCCGACAGAGATTAAAGCTGCCCTCACAGCGAGGGCCCGCGGCTTCTACAAGGAACTGATCCGGGAGGCTCATGTGCGCCTCGTCACGGCGAACCATGACTTCGTGGTGAGTCGGGGCTGCTTGTTCGTGCCGCCGGCCGTGGAGGAATGCATCGCGACGTTCCCCTCTCCCGCAGACGCGCCGACGCGCTTGCCCTTCCTTTTCGTTTCGAGCGTGGCGACCAGGGCCTTCGCCCTCACGACTGGCCGGAAGGGAGGTCTCATGACCAGGTTCTTCCGACCGGAGAAGCGAGACGGCGACTTCTTCGACTTCGCCCACCTCGTCGGTGCCGGATACGCGGACGCATTCTGCTGTGATCAGCAGACCGCGGAGTTGCTGGGCGATGCCCGCCAGCGGATCGGGCGGTCGCCGCCCGTCGTGTTCCAAGGCGGCGACTACCAGCGTCTGGCAGACGACCTTCGCAGAGGCATCTCTCTGTAGGTGCCGGCTGCTGTCGCACCTACGGGGTGCATGACGGCTCCGTGTCGGCGAAGGCCTGGTTCGACGCAGCAAGGTCACCGCAGCGCGGTGGAGCTTCGGGTTCGTGGTTGACCTGATTTGCCGGCGTACCGCTGGCCCGCTGGGGTTCACGAAGAAGACGGGTCTTGTCTCTTCCCGCCCAGCGGCCGCACTTGCAGCAAGACCAACCCATCCCTTCAAGATGACCCAGCGCCATCGCCTTGCGGCCACAGGCGCACAGCAGCCATCGTTTCTTCCCGCCGAACGTCGTTTCGCAGGGCAAGTCGAGAATTTCCACGACGGTTACCGTGTCACCAACAGTGAGATTCACTGAAGTAGCGCTGCGCCAAGATTTCCCCAGGCTCTCACGCAACTGGCGAACTGAGATTCTGGTGACTTCGTCCCGGTACGGCCGGGTTCGTTGAACGCGCATCTCACCCTCCCCCGTTTACGTGAACCGTGTTGGCAACGACGCCAACCTGCACGGTGGGCTTCTTCCCGCCGGCGAAGTCGGCTTGCAGCTGATTGAGCAGCAATTGGAAACGTGTCGTTGCTCCTGAGAGACAACGGTCCAGCAACTTGGCGGCCTCAACGTCACGGCGTGCCACTGCTGCAGCGAGAAGAGTTGTTAGCTGCGCAGCGAGGCACTCCTGAATTGCCGCTGCTTTGCTGAGGGAACGCCTTCTTATTTCGGCAGATGTTTCTCCTGCGAAAGCGGCTGCTCTCTGAGAAACGAAGTCCGCCGTTTCGCCGGGAACCCCTGTCACCAGTTCTTCGACGGCCCTGCGTTCCACCTGGGTGAGATGCAGGCCAGGGATGCCTGCGAGAGGGCGTGCCTGGAGGCGCTGGGGCTCTGTCTCAGCGACTTCGATGGTGTCGGCGGTACGTCGGAGGAGTTCCAGTTCCATGCACCAGTATGGTCAGCGGGGCCCTCCCGCACAAGTGAGCGCATGTTGTGTTGGAACGAGCGACTCAGAATCCCGGTTGTTCTGCGTTCCGCGACCCGTTTTGTTCGTATTTGTCAGGGCTTGCTGAAGGCACTTGGGGAGTGGAACGACCGGAACGACCGAATTGGGAAAGTTCTCTGCTGCTGGCGCAGCGGATCCCAGTGGTCCACCGCGCCTCCATTTCTCTGTCTTCTCTCCTTCTTCACTACTTTCTGATTTCGGTCGTTCCGGTCGTTCTATCTTCTGCGAAGACAGAAACGCCAAGGCGGTCCGGGTGGTTAGCGACGCAGAACGCAGAACGACCAACTTTCCTGCTGGTCGTTCCGCTCGTTCCCGTCAGCCGCTGCGGCTGGCCGCTTCCCAGAGTTGCCTGGCGACTGCCACCGGAGCAGCGGCCACCTCTGCCCCCAAGCACGCCTCTTCGGGGACACCAGCGGTGAGCAGCGTGTCGTAGCGCATCGGGCCGTAGACCTCGGCTGACTTCAGGGCCTCTCTGAAAACGCCTGCGGTCTCGCTGGAGAGGTACCTGACGAGGTCCATGGACGAGAGCTCGTGGAAGAACCGCTCACCCTCTCCGTGCAGCTCAGGGTGCTCGAGAACAGCGGCGGCGATGTTGGTGGCGATGCCCCGCCACGCTTCGTAGCCGACCTCGTCGGGGTTCTCGAACGCCCACTCGATGACGCCCAAGTTCCTGAACTGCTCCAGCACCGCCACGGCCTGCCTCTGACTCTTCTTCGAGATCTTCGGGGGCGGACGAAAGGCCCTCGGGGCAACGGGCAGTGACTTCGGCGGGGGGGGGGCCGGGAACGCGAGCATCAGCTCCGCGATGGTGTACCGGCGTTCCGGCGCGAATTCGAGCACCTGCACGAGGAAGGGGTTGCTGGGGTCCTTCTGGTGAAGGAACCCCGGCACACGCATCGCCCGCGGCCAGTCACTTACCGCCGGGTCGGTGTTGAAGTGGCCGGCGAGGTTCCTCTGCGCGAAAATAAACGCCCCGAGCGCCTCTCCTTTTTTGAGGCGCCAGTAAACGTGTATTCCCCGCTTCGTCTTTACGACGATGGTTGGGGGCGTCACCGCCAAGCGCGCCGACCCGAGGTCAATGCTCCCCTCGTCGTCGTCGACGAAAAGCGCACGCGCCGAGACGACGTTCTTTGCGCACCTGCCTTCGCCGTCGCCCTCGTTCACCATCACGGAGATGCTGGCGCCCCGCTGGTTCAAGCTCACCAGCTTGGGCCACGCAGTCTCGAGCGTTGCGTGGAAGTTCTCAGGCGCGGTTTTCGCTACACCCTTCTGGTCAGGGAACACCTGCCAAGTGACGGCGGTGTCAGCCGAACCCGTGAGAGCCGCGATGAAGTCCTCTGTCTGCTTGCGATCGGGCTTCATGCGGCCCCCTTGCTAGCCTTCGCGCTGGGAGCGGTTATCGAGCCACCCGGTGCCTTTGCAATACTCAGCAGCGGTCGCGGACAGAGCCCCTCGCCGGGATAGACCTTGTCGTTCCCCACTTTCGTCGCCACCAGTCCGAGCATCTCCTTCATGGCCTGACCGAGCCTGGTCGACCCACGCGGCTTCACGCTGTTCTGGTGACACCAGTGCAAATAGACCTCCTTGAGGACAGAGGCCGGAATGTTGTTCTCGTCAGTGAGCACCTTGTTGTCGGTGAACGCCGGCCTGGACCCGGCCCAGGATGCGGAAACTGACAACCAACCGTCCGCCTTGATCTCCGCGACGAACTTCTTCTCCGACTTCAGGGTCTGCTGCTGGATCGTCACCCGCTCCGGCGTCTCGAGGAGCTGACCCGGAGCGAAGAAGCACTTTCGATTCAGCAGGAAGTTGAAGAAGGCGGAGACTTGCGTCCGAGGTCCCTCAAGGTCTGCGTAGAGCCTTTTCGAGACGGCAGCGTCCAGCCGCCGCGTAGAGCGAATCACGGAGTAGCGCCGATCCCCCTCCTCAATGATGACGGGGTTGCTGTCATTACTAGCGATCAGAACGTTGGCCACCGAGCGAACGGTGACCGCCGTCTTGTACTTCTCCTCGATGACCAGCTTGTCCCCGGCGATGAGCGACTTCATGAAGTTCCCCGTCTCGTCCGACCGATTCGTGCTGGACATGACCTCGTTGGCAAAGACGAAGACCTTGTCCTTTAGCTGGCCGCGGAAGTTGCTGTCCAACGTGGCTTGGTCAAGCACGACGCAGTTCTCTTCTCCGATGAGCGTCGCGATGATCTTCGCCAGCGTGTCCTTTCCACTGCCTTGAACGCCCACAAGGACAATGCCGATCTGGGTTTGGACGGCTCGAGCCGACTTGCTTTTCACACGCTGCCGCGGCGACAACCGCGGGTACAGCCCTTGAAGCTGAAAACTCACCCAGTCCAGCAAATACTCCCGGTACCCAACGTCACCGTTGCAGACGTTCAGCAGCAGTTTGTCGATGTCTCGAAAGGTCCCCAACGTCGGCTCGAGGTGCGTGCCAACGAAGGTGTTGCGCACGTTCTCGCCCGCGATCTCCAAGAGATCGCCCTGCGTCTCTGGATGGAGTTCCTGCCTCCGGAAGCTGCGAGCTCCCTCAATAATCACGTTGGCCTGCTTCCCGCCAAAACCCTGCTGGGCAAGCAGTGTCTTGAACGCGTTGGGAACAAGCGGCGCGCCCCACCCGTCGTCGCCAAGAATGAACCAGCAGTTCCCAACTGCGTCGAACACGCAGCGACTCGTAAGCGCCTTCCGCTTCTGAGCCGCCACGACAAGCGCATTTTCGCCGCCACCTCGGCCTGCGGGCACCTCTGCAAGGCGGCGTGCACGGCCTGCCGGCCCTTTGTCTTGAGATGCGACCTCGCGACAGACGGACTCCGGAACCCCGAACTGCTGGAACGCGTGGTAGCTCGGCGACAGCTGAATCAGGCGGGGCTTCGTGCCGCCCGCTGCTTCGTGCTCTCTCCGCGCATCCTCGTAGGCAGCGGTGCACGCTGAGATGCCGAGGCTCGCTCCCGGCCGGACGACGCAGGACACCAGCAGGAAGTAGCCCCACTCGAGAGCGTCGGTCCCCTCCTCATGGAGCGTGGACACAATTGCTCGAGCCAGAAGCTGCATCAGACGACGGAGCCACACCGTCGGACGAGACTGTAGGTACTGAATCAGTGGGTCGGAAATGAGGGCTTCCAGGCGAGCGCCTGAGGGTTGTGCGGGATTGTTGGATGGACTAATATTTGTTTGCACGTTGGTTTCCTTTCGCCCTCGGCCGCCTTGCCCGCGGCCGGGGGCTTCGTTTTTAGTGAGAGCGACGACGGCGGAGGTACAGCTCGAGGGCCTCGTTCATCAGCGTCCGGAGCGAGACGCGCTTTCCGCACTCCTTCGAGCGCTGGTGGCGGAAGTCTTCAAGACCGTCGATGAGTGGGATGGCGATTCGGACGGCGACGAACCGAGACGGCTGCTGCTTGTTGCTGGTGGTGCGCATGGGGTCCTTTCTGCGTTGGGCACATCGATATAGATGTAGGAAATGAGCGAGGGTTCCGACCACCGACCGCGGTCGATTTCTGCGGCGATTATTTCTGCGCGCTCGTTCGGCTCGGAAAATGGGCCGTTTAATCGCAGCCAGATACGGCTCGCGTTTGGCGTATCTCGCGAAATAATCAGCTGAAGCCGACCAGCACCGGGCGCGACGCCGGCGCCGACCAGCCCCAGCGTCACTTCACCGGCAAGCCGAACACGCGGCCGTACTCAGCCTCGACCCACGCCCGCATCTTCTTGCGCTCCTGCGCATCCGGCACCGAGAGGAGCTCCACCTGCGGGAACTGCCGCCACGTGACGCCCTCGAGCGTCTTCGGCAGGAACTGCGGGTTCACGCCGGCCATCTGCTTGAAGAAGAACGCGACGCCGTTCTTCACGCAGACGTCGCGAATGGCGAGCACCCACGATTCATCCATCGGCCGGAATTTCGGCCCTGACTCTCCACCGGCGATCACCCAACTGAAGCCACCCACGTGTGCCGTGAGGTCGACAGGCCCCAGCAACGGCTCGGCCGAGATGAACCGCACCACCGCCTTCGTGGCCGCCAGCAACGGCAGCCGCTCATCGGCGCGCTTCTGGTTCTCGACCGACACGCCGAGCCACAGGTTCGGCAGCACGAAGCGCTGCCCCACCTCGAGCGGCGTCGCTGCGAGCTGCAGCTCGCCCTCGACCAGCTGCAGCCTCGACATGATTTCGGCCATGCGCTCGGCCCGCTTCGTCACCACCTGAAACACTGCTGCCCGCGCGCGCCAGATGACCTGCAATGCGAAAAGCACCTGCTGGTCTGAAATCTTCTCGTGGAAGAAGTCGCTCATCGAATCGGCGAACGCGAGCCAGCGCTTGCCCGTCTGGAATGGCGCCATCCACTGCGCCAAGCCCGAGGGTTCGACCGCCCCACTCCACCGCCACCGATCACCGCTCCGAGTGACGAGGCGCGTGTAGGGGCTGTTCGGGTTCATCGTTATCTGATGCCCACCCTCGTCCTGCGCGTAGCAGAACGAGCAGCCCTCAGAGACGGCCGAGCACCCCCGCCAGAAATTGTGCGTGCGGGAGCACCAGCCGATGGCGTTGGTGGCGCTGTCCATGAAGTAGTCGCTGGCGACGAAGAGCGGCGTCATGACTCACCCCCGTTCACGCCCGAGAGATTCCGCAGCGACTTGGGGAACGAGTCGTCGAAGGGGTGCGCAGGCACGCCGCCTTCCTCGACCTCCTGCTCGTGCCAGGCATCGCGGCTGACGGGGCCGTGGAGCTCGTCCTCGTCGGGCGCCTCGTCATCACCTTCGCCGCGGTCGCCTTCCTCTTCTTCTTCAGGGTCACCATCAAGGCCCTGAGCGGCTGCGATGAGCACGGGCTCCAGCTCGATCATCTCGGCGGTGATGTCGGCGCTCACATTGCACCGCCCTTCGCGCCGGCATCGACCCGCGTCATTTCGCTCAACACCCACGGGTTGACCGCGTTCAGGTCGAGGCGCAGGACGACACGCCACTCGCCATGGAATTCGCTCG
>JAYVFP010000310.1:0-26028 GCA_043773025.1 Archangium sp. | reverse complement strand
GGTACGTGGTGGTGTAGTCGAGCGCGGGCGCGCCATCGGGGCTGATCGCATCGATGAACGCCTGGAGCTGCTCTTCCTGCACGGCGCTCAAACCCTCGCCCAGCATGTACTGCTTCTGGCAGATGTTGGCCGCCTTGCCCGCGGTCGAAGCGAAGCCGCCCCAGAACTTCGGGCGCTGGGCCGCGTTGTACATGCTGTTCGCCGCGCGCGTGTGGCCGTCCTTCAGCAGCAGGCCCGAGCGCTCGTCGCTCTTCGCGTGACAGTGGAAGCACGTCATCTTGTTGCCCTCGCCACCCGTGGTGGGCGCGTGGAACAGCTTCTCGCCCAGCGCCTTCGCGTCGGTCCCCTTGAACTGGTACGTGAAGACGAGCGCGGGTTTGGGCTTGCGGGGCGGCTTGGGCTTCGTGGGCTTGGCCGCCGCGGGCTGAACCTGTGCCACCGTCGCAGCGACCTCCACCACCGCGACAGGCGCGGGCGCAGTGCTGGCGACCGGCTTCTCTTCACGCTTCTCGAAGCCCATGTCGAAGTTGACCTGCGCCACGTCGCCGAGCTTGAGGAACAGCCGCTGCGGGCGCTGCACGTTGTAGTCGGCGAAGGGCACCTCGAACCTACCGCTGATGCGCGCCTTGCCTTCGGCGTCGAGCTTGAGCGTCACGGGCACCTTCACCGCGCGCCGCACGCCGTGCAGCTCGAACGAGCCCACCACCGTGCCGGTCACCGTCGAGCCTGCAGCCACCGAAGGCGCCGAGGGCTTCTCGATGCTGTCGATGGTGAGCACCGCGCGGGGAAACCGGCTGGTCTCGAGGAACTCGACGCGCATGTCCTGGTCGCGCTGGTCGATGCCCGTGCGAAGCGAAGCGAGGTCGACGGCGATGGCGCCGGTGCCCTTGCTCCAGGTCTCGGCAGAGAACGTCAGCACGCCGCTCGACTGCCGGGTCTCGCCGATGACGTCATCGAGCGGCCCTTCGACCATGAAGCGCACGGTGCCGCGCGTCTTGACCCATTGACCGTCGGCCGCGATGGCAGCGCCCGACAACACCATCATCGATACCAGAAGCTGTTTCATGGGCGTTCTCACGGTTCCTCGACGATTGAGCTGCGCATGGGGCCGAGCAGACCAAGCAGCTCACCCTTTTCACCCGCGGGCACCTTGAACTTGTCGAGCGTGCCCACCAGGTGGCCGACCAGCGAGTCGAACTGCGCGCCGGTAATCTTCATGCCCGCGTGCACGGTGGTCATGTCGCGGCCCGAGTAGGTGCAGGGCCCGCCCGAAGCGGCGCACACCAACTCGACCAGGCGTTGACGAAGCCTTGGCACGTGCCCGACCGCGAAGCCCGAGTTGATGGTCTCGTCACCGGCCACGCGGCCCAGGAAGTCGTCGATGACGGCCTCGATGGCGCCTTTGCCTCCGAGTCGTTCGAAGAGCTTCTTGGGCGCCAGGGCGGCTGCGGCCCTGGGTTCGCCGGCTGCGGGTTTCGCAGCGGCGTCGCCTGTGGAGGCGCTCGTGGTGGCGCAACCCACGAAGAGAAAGAGGGAGAGAAGCGCAAGACGCATGACGACTCCTGAGGCTTTGAGGAGAGGAAAATAAAACGCGACGCGCGAAGGAGTGTGATCCCTCACGCGTCGCGGACGAAGCGAAACAATCTTTAGAATGTACCCAGCACGGTCACACCACCACCGGCGCCGGGAACCACGGCGACGTCGTGCCCGAGGATGACCATGATCAACCCGGTCACCCCCAGCGCACCACCCGCTGCCCACAAGACATTGGCGATGGCGCCATTGCTGATGGCCGTCTGATCACGGTTGTACAGCTCGACCGGATCAAAGCCGCCCGCTGCCAGCGTGTCTCTGACGCTGGTGCGCTGGCCTGCCGAGGTGACGCCGAAGTACGTGCCCACGCCCGCGGCAGCGACGCCGAGGCCCAGCAGCACGAACCCCACCGGCCGAAGAGGTGAGCTCTTCATGGTGACCGCTCCGAGCCGCTCATCCGGCTTCTCCGCTGGAGTCAGCTTCTTCTCAGGCTGTTCCAGTGGTGCGTCGGCCTTCTTCTCTTCGACCTTCGCCACGGCAACCGGCGCAGGCGCGTTCTGCTTGATGGGCTTGCCCGCTGAGCCGAGGAACATCAGCTGATCCTTGCGCTCCGAGAGCAGCTCGGCCCACCACTCGACCACGTCGGCGTCGACGTCGGTCGTGGCTGCGCCGTTGGCCATCGAGGCCTCTACCGGCTTCCACGCGCCGCCGTCCTGGCGCACGTAGAACTTCGCCTGGGTGATCAGCTTGAGCGGATCATTCTTCACGAAGAGCGAGATCTGCTTCACGCGCCCCGCTTCGAGCCCGGGATCCAGGGGACCCAGCTCGATGCCGCCGTTGGTCTTGAACCAATCCTTGGCGGCCGCGATGACGGGCACGACCTTACCGGTGTACTTCCCGGTGAGGTCGCGCCGCGGCTCGAGCTGGAGGACAGACCGGAAGCTCTCTTCAGCTTTCTCGGTCTGGCCCAACGAGGCCTGTGCGAGGCCCCGGCTTTCCAGCAGCGTCAGCAGGCTCTCTCGCTCGAGCCCACCCTTCTTTGCCGCGACCTCGATGCTCTTGAGGGCTTCGGCGTACTTCTTCTGCGCGAGGAGCTGCTGAGCCTTTTCCAGATCAGGGTTGCGCTGCGCGAACGCCGTGAGTGAGACCAACGCAACCAGTATCGGGAAAACACGCATCAGTTCGTACCGCCGTCGAAGAAGCCCTGTGAGTACGTGATGGGGGCATCGTCGGGGAGCGCCTGGAAAGCAGCCGGAGGCGCCGCCTGCGTGGTGCCGTTGGTACCGGTGACGATGAGGTTGCGCACGTACTCAGTGAACTGCACCTGAGCCGCGCCGCCACCACCACCCGCGCCGCCGCCGATGGCTCCACCGCCACCGCCAGTGGCTCCACCGCCACCGCCAGCACCGCCACCCATGGCGCCACCACCCGTGCCACCACCGGTCGTTCCACCACCCGAACCGCCGCCCATTCCACCATCGGGCTTCGGCACGACTGGATCACAGGAGCAACCGGTTCCCATCATTGCGCCGAGCGCGAGCACGGCGATCGCATGTCTGAACTTCATCATGTGATGCCCTCTTTCTTACGGCGTGCCCGGGTTGGGCGTCTTCAGGTAGGGGAAAGTGGCGTCGAAGTCCGAGTCGTCCTGCAACACGGCGTCGTGGAAGTCGATGCCGCCCGAGGGGGCCGCGTTGCCAGAGAGCAGCGCGCCCATGCTGACGCGCAGCGCGATGTCGACCACGTCGTCGCCAGGGCGGCGGCCGTTGGGGAAGCCGGCAGGGTCGCAGTCGGGGTTGCCAGCGACCACGAGCATGGGGCCCGTGGTGGCGGTGCGGCCCGTGAAGCAGCCCAGCGCGCCGAGGTTGTTTTGCGAGCCGTTGGCCGTCACGGGCAGCGCCGTGTTGAGGCGCAGCATTTCGCCGAGCGCAGGCATCATGTTGGTGCCGTTGAAGACGTTGACGCCGGTGACGCCGGTGGCGAACGCCTGCACGAGGTCACCGCGCGGGAAGGCGCGGGGGGCCGCGGTTCCGAAGAGGAGCTCGAGGATCGCGGGCAGCGTGGGGTTGGTCACGTACTTCGCGAAGTTGACGCCGTCGTTCTTGGGCTCGCTGCTGTTGAACTTGTCCTTGTCGGGGAGGCCGATGACGACCTCGTTGACGAGGGGCGAACCGAGGCGGCTCACCTGGGCCCACGCGCCGCCTTCGCGCGTCGGAACCTGGTAGTTGCCCTGGGGGTTGATCACGCGGGCCTGACGAACGCTCGCGCTCGACCAGCCGCCGATGACCGTGCCGCCCGCTGCGTTCAAGAGGCAGGTCTTGTCGATCTCGATGGCGATCGTGCTGATGTTCTTGTTTGCGATGGGGTTGGCGACCGCACCACGCAGGGTGTTGTCGGTGATGACGCCGGCAGGCGCGTTCACGAGGTCAAAGATGGTGCCGAGGTTGACGGCGAAGCCTTCCTTGCGCTGGCCAACGAAGATCTTGCCGGGGACTGCACAGCCCGGGATCTGGAAGTTGACGTCGTAGATGAAGCTCGCCGCGTAGTTGGCGTAGCTGCTGCCGGGGAAGGTCTTGGATCCGATGTTGTCGAGCGGCTTCTCGAAGGTGGTGCCACCGGCCATCTTGGTGACGAGCGTCGCCGCAGTGCCACGGCGAGGGCCGCGCACCACACCGACGGTGAACGTCTCGAGCTGGCCCTGGAAGGCGCCGGTGCGGGTGAAGCCGCCGTCAGCCTGGCCGATCGCGCCCGCGTTGATCAGCGGAATGGCGACGGTCTGCTGCATGCCGCCGTCGGGAAACCCGATGGGCAGCGCGACACCCTGGCCGCCGTTGATCAACGTGTTCTGGAAGCGGAACTGGAAGGTGATGTCTTCCTCTGCGTCACCCGTGTTGTCGACGTGGATCTCGTACAGCGCCTCGGGATCGAGCGAGAAGTAGTTCGGACCGCCGTACGCGTCCTGCAGCGGCTGGAAGTTCGAGATCAGCGTGACGAAGTTCCCGCGCCCGGTCGCGTAGCTGTTGAAGAGATAGAAGTCGGTGTTGTCGACTTTCGGGTTCTTGGTAATGAATGGCGCTTCACGGTGACTTGAAGCGAGCGCCGAGGATGAAAGCAGAGCGATCGTGGCTACGGGGACCAACCAACGCATGATGAACCTCCCTTTGAGACGAAGAAACGACGGCGCCTTTCCGAACGAGGCCCTGTTGTTGGTTTTCACCCTTTTTTCTTTGGTGACCCTCGCTGGTTGTAAGTGTGCGGATCCAAAGGCGAAGGCTGAGGAGCAGCGTCAAGAAGATGTGGCCCGGCTCCCCAGTGGTGGTGGCTCTCTCGAGGATCAGCTCGTCGCCGAAGCCGCCGCTCGCACGGGTGGCACCGCATCACTCGAAGTCTTGTCAGCTTCGCTGACGAAAGAAGGTATCGGCTTCACTGCGCCCAAGCAGGGCTTCGGCAAGAAGCTGCTGGCGATCTTCTGCGCCACAGCAGACTCGGCCGACGGAATGATGATCGTCACGGTGTGTGAGTACCCGTCACGCGAGCAGGCCCAACGCGGTCAAGCCGAGGCCGGGTTCATGGGCGCGAAGATGTTTGGGTACCAATCCAGGGTGAGCAAGAAGTCCGTACTCATCGTCGTGGCCCGCTCTGATGCGCCCCCGGATCACGTGGCAAAGGTGCTGAGCACCTTTGATGGTTTGTGAACCGGGCCACGCTCTTCGTCTTGTTGGGTGGTTTTGCGCTCACCGCGGCGTTCATCTTCGCGCCCGGCGCTGATCAATCAGGCCCGTTCGTTCCCAGGTCAGACGCGGACGTGCTCGAGGCCGTGCCGAAGAGCACGCCCCGGCCCACCGCGCCGTTGACCGTCGATGAAGCGGCCGCTCGCGCGCGGCAACTCATCGATGAAGCGCGCAAGGCAGGGGGAGACCCACGGCTGCTTGGCCGGGCGCAGGCGACGCTGGCCCCGTGGTGGGCAGACGCGTCGCCCCCGCCGCAGATCCGCATTCTGCGCGCGACGCTCAAGCAGAGCTTTCACGACTTCGAAGGGGCGCTGGTCGATCTCGAGGCGCAGGTGACCGCGGACCCCGCTGATGCGCAGGCGTGGCTGACGCGCGCGACCGTGCTGTCCGTGCTCGCGCGGTATCCCGAAGCGCAGGCGTCGTGCGAGAAGCTCGCGAGCCTCAGCAACCCGGTCGTGGTGGCCGTGTGCCGCGCGCAGGTGATGGGCCTGACGGGGCGCGCAAACGAGGCGATGACGTTGCTCGAGTCGCTCTCGCCGTCGGCCGGGGAACGCGGGTGGGTGCTCTCGGTGCGTGGTGAGCTGGCGCACTGGAGCGGTGACGACCCGCGCGCCGAAGCCGCGTTGACCCAGGCGTTGTCGGTCGACCCGACGGACACCTATTCGCGGCTACTGCTCGCGCAGGTGCTGCTCGATGGGGGGCAACCGGTGCGCGCGGCGAAGCTGTTCGAGGGGCGGGTGGTGAACGACGGCGAGTTGTTGATGCAGGTGCTCGCGCTCCAGGCCGCGAAGGCGCCCGAATACGAAGCGCGGCGCGCAGAGCTCGATGAGCGCGTGGCCGCGAACAGGCAACGGGGTGAGACGCTGCATCAACGAGAAGAGTCCCGCTACGCGCTCTCGCTCGAGGGCGATGCGAGCAAGGCGCTGGAGCTCGCGGTGAAGAACTGGGCCGTGCAGAAGGAACCCGCCGACGCGCGCGTGTTGTTGGAAGCGGCAGCGGCAGCCAAAGACGAGAAGGCCGCGCAGCCCGTGGTGCAGTGGTTGGCCCAGACAAACTTCACGCAGCCCAAATTGAAACAATTGTCCCCCTCTCCCCGAGGGGGTGAGGGGAAGTGAAACGCCTCCTCATACTCATCCTCCTCGCAGGCCCGGCCCTGGCGCACAAAGGCAGCGATGCCTACTGGACCCTCACCGCCAGCGGCCCTTCACTGACGGGCCGGCTCGACGTCGCGCTCAAAGATCTCGACTTGCTCATCGGGCTCGATGGCAACGGAGACGGCAAGGTCACCTGGGGCGAGGTCAAAGCCAAAGAATCCCCGCTCCGAGAAGCCCTCACGAAGGCCCTCGCCATCACGCAAGGAGCAAATCCCTGCCCACTGACGCTCGGCGCGCTGAGCGTCATCAAACACTCCGACGGCCTGTACCTCGCGGCGCCGCTGACCGCGCGATGCCCCGCGGCCATCACCGAACTGCAGCTCGCGTACGAGCTGCTCTTTGACGTCGACGCCCAGCACCGCGGGCTGCTCTCGGTCAGCGGCGCCGCGGGTGGCAACTGGGCTGCCTTCACCAATAACCGGCGCGCGCAGACCGCCACGTTCACCTCCATCGGGGCCGGTGAGCAGACCTTCCTCGCGTTCCTCGAAGGCGTGCACCACATCGCGATTGGTTGGGACCACCTCTGCTTTCTCTTCGCGCTGCTGCTGCCCTCCGTGCTGCGCCGAGCGGGAACCGACTGGGTGCCGCGCCCCGCCTTCAAGCCGACGCTGGTCGACGTGGCGAAGGTGGTGACGGCCTTCACGGTCGCGCACTCCATCACGCTGGGGCTCGCGGCCTTCGGGGTCATCAACCCGAACGCGAAGTGGGTCGAGGTGGCCATCGCCGTTTCCGTGGCGTTGGCGGCGTTCAACAACCTGGTGCCCTTCGTGCCCGAGACGCGGTGGTCGCTCGCGTTCTCGCTGGGGCTGATGCACGGCTTCGGGTTCGTCTCGGCCATCCGCGACCTCGGCGCGGCGGGGCCGTCGATGTGGCTGTCGGTGTTGGGCTTCAACCTCGGGGTCGAGGCAGGTCAGCTCGCCATCGTCGCGGCCTTCGTGCCCGTCGCGTGGTTGTTGCGCGCGCGGCCGGTGTACCGGGCGCTGGTGATGCCGCTGGGTTCGGCGGTGATTCTGGGCATCGCCCTGTTCTGGACGTGGCAGCGGATTTGAATCGGAAGTGCTCCCTCGACTGCGCTCGGGATGAACGGTGGGCGCTCCTTATTTCGATCAACCCTGCGAGAGCAGTCGAGGGGCTACTCCGACCCGCGCCCCGGCAAGGTGACCGCTTCCGCCGGAGTCGCCAGCACCGCCGACTTCAAGTTCGACGAGCTGGGCACCGTGGTGTGAATGGTCAGCTCGATCGCCGAAGCCAACGACCGCGCGCCGCTTCCCACCGCGCCACTGTCCATCGCGCGCAGTGACTGCAGGGCCACCCGGGCCGAAGGCGTGCGCCGGCCCACCTCGCGCTCCAACAACTGCATCACGAACGCCTCCAGCGCCACCGGCACCTCGGGCCGAATGCGGCGCAACGAAGGCACCTGCTTCTCGAACACGTTGGTGAGCGTCAGCGCCGCATCAGGCGATGAAAACAACGGCTCACCCGCAAGGCACTCCCACAAGGTCACGCCGAGCGCGAACAGGTCGACGCGCCCATCGAACGTCTCCCCGATGGCCTGCTCGGGCGCCAGATAGCCGGGCTTGCCCTTCACCAGGCCCACCTCGGTGTGCTGAATGTGACTGGTCGAGCGCGCGATGCCGAAGTCGGTCAGCTTCACTTCACCCAGCCGCGAGAGCAGCACGTTGGGCGGGTTCAAGTCGCGATGTACCAACGCGAGGTCTTTCCCATCGGGCCCTCGCCGTTCGTGCACGTACTGCAGCGCCTCGCACAACGAGATGGCCAGGTGCAGCACCGCGGCTATGGGCAGGCCCACACCCTTGTGCGCCCGCAGCACCCGGCCCAGCGGCGGGCCGTCGAGGTACTCCATGGCCAGGAAGTAGCTGTCACCGAAGCGGCCGAAGTCGAACACCTGCACCACGCCCGGGTGGCTGAACTGGCTGCACAGCGCGGCCTCTTCGCGGAACATGCCGATGAAGCCGTCGTCTTCCGCGTACTGCGGCAACACGCGCTTCAACGCGACCACCTTCTGAAACCCGCCCTCCGGGTTGTAGGTGGCGCGGAAGACCTCGGCCATGCCGCCCATGCCCAGCCGCTCGTGCAGCAGGTACTTGCCGAACACGTCGCGCGCGCGCACCGCCGAGAGCGCCTCTTCTGCGCGCCGGTTGAGGTGATTGATGAAGATGGCCGTGAACACCGAGCTCGAGAAGAGCAGCAGCACGCGCACCGCCATCAGCGGCGGGCGCAGCGTCACCAGCATCACCGTGTCGAGCCGCGGCATCGCCACCACCGCGTAGAGCAGCGTGTACTCGAGCGCAGCCAACGCACCCGCGCCCACGGTGAGCCACTTGTTTCCGCGCAGGCCCGACAACGCGATGAGCGTGCCCCAGATGATGATGGGCGGAGCGGTGAGTGCGTACTCCAACCCGCCCTGGCGCAGGTCGATGAGGAAGATGACCGACGGCGCCGAGACTTCGATGGCCACGTTCACCCAGGAGACCGCGGGGTGAAACCAGCCGCGGCCCATCAGCCCAATGAGCCCGAGGTAGTACCCGGTGAGCACCAGCAGCAAGGCCGCCAGGGGAAGCGCCAGCGGCGCGCCGATGATGGGCAGGAGCAGCAAAGAGAGCACGGCGCCCATTCCGGCCACGCCCGCCATGAAGCGCGCGACCGAGGCCTCTCGTGCAGGCGCGTCACGCGAGACGTGTTCGCGCAGGAGCTGTGCTGCGACGTTGGGGCTGGCCGACACGGGCGCCCGATACACCCGGGAGGGGGGGCGGCGTCAACGAGCCGAAAGCGCAATCAGCTCAACAGATCAGCAAGCTTCATCATCGCAATCCTCATGCGGGTCTTGACCGTACCCAGCGGTGTACCGGTGAGCTCCGCGATTTCGCTTTGAGACAGGCCTCCGTCGTAGGCCTGCTCGAGCACCGTGCGCTGTTCGGTGGGCAAGGTCGCCAGCGCCTCTCGCAGCCGTTTTGCTTCGCGGCTCGCCGAGACCTGCGCATCGGGTGACTTCGCGCTTTCAGAACGCGGCTGCACCGCCAGGTTCTCGCGCAGCCGGCCGCGGGCACCGTTCTGCCGCAGGCGATCGATGGCCCGCGTGCGAATCATGGTGAGAATCCACCGCTCGGGCGCGGCGCGGCGCGGGTCGTAGCGGGTGGCGCTGCGCCACACTTCGACGAACGTGTCCTGCACCAGCTCTTCGGCCTCCGCGTCGTTGCGCAGCACGCGGCGCGCGACCCCGAAGGCGCGAGGGGCGAAGCGCTCGTAGAGCTCCGCGAGCGCACGCTCATCGCCGCGGACGATGCGGTCGAGGAGGGTCTGATCATCCAGTTCGCGCAGGCCAGGCTCCAGGGGCAGTTCGAGGCGAACCGGGGTGGGTTCAGCCCGGTATGAGTGCATTGACTGACGCACACACGCAACCGATTCCATCGAAGGCGACGAAGTCGTGTTCGGTGCCGGCGGACATCTCCTGAACCTCACCGCGCCAGACCTCATGCCCGGTGGAGTCATGGTAGCCACCTTCGAGCACCATCACCCGCTCGGGCCCGAAGTGCGGGTGCATCGGAAAGCGTGCGCCCCCCGTCAGCTTCACCAGCGCGGTCATCGCCTCGGGCACTTGGGGCCCCGCGTTGACCGGCATGATGCTCACGCCCGGCGCAAGACCTTCTTCCCAGCCCTCGTTGCGCTCGGCGCGTGAGAGCAACGTGGCCGCCTCTTCTGTGGAGAGGTCGAACAGCGCCGCCACCTGGCTGACGAAATAGGTGAGCCGGCCACTGCGCGCGCGGGCGAGCACCCGCTCCACGCCCCCCCGCGGCGGCTCTTCAGGAACGCGACCCACGGTGGCTCCTTCGAGTGCGTCGATGGCCACGCCCAGCTTCGGTGCACCGGCCCGGCATTGGGCACAGGTTCGGGCGTGCTCGAGCGCCGCTGCTGACTCCTCCTGACTGCCGGAGGCGGTCATCAGCAACAGCAGCTCGTCGTGGGGTTCGGTCACTGCGGCAACTCCTCAAAGGCATACGCAACCAGCCCCGGCGTGGATTTCGTCCCGCGTGGGAGCCAAACATTCGGTTCAACATCGAGGTGGGCCCAGGTGCGCACCCGTTCTTCGCGTGTTCATCTGCTCCCCGTTGGATACACGAAGCGGCGTGTACGCATACCTGCTCTTTTCTCATTCGTGGGTGCGCTGGGGCGTTCTGGCCCCTGGTCGTTCGGTGGTGATTACTTCAGGGGAATGTCGTGAAGCTCTTTCGCATCATCAGCCTCACCGAAGGCGTGTCGTGGTTGCTGCTCTTCTTCGTGGCCTTCGTGAAGAAGAGCGCGCCCGTGCGTAGAGTCTCGGCCTCTTCCCAAAGGCGGTGGGCGTGATGCGGTGGGTGGTGTTGCTGGTGTGCGCAGCCGGGTGTTTCAAGAACGAGCGGTACTACCAACTGGAGCACGCGCGCTCCCTGACGCCCCAGCAGGTGCAAGGGGCCGCAGGCCCGCGGGGCACGTTGCCGCCGCTGCCTGCGCAGCCGCCGCGGGTGTTCACCGTCAGAGCGTGGGTCGATCTCGATTACCAGGCGCAGGTGCTGCACTGGAACGAGCGCATCACTTCCCAGTTCGCCCGGGCCAGCGAGGTGACCAAAGCGGCGCTCAACCTCGAGCTCAAGCTGGTGTCGATCGAGTCGTGGAACCACCGCAGCGAGCGCGCCACGTTGGAAAGCCACCTCGAGGCGCTCGAGCGGGAAGACCGCGCGGCCGATGTCGATCTCGCAGTGGGCTTCGTCTCGTCGCTGGAGATCTTCACCGAGAGCCAGGAACAGCTCGGGCTCGCCCGCTTCGAGGGAAAACACGCGGTGCTGCGCGCGATGGACAACGCCGAGGAGCACCAGGCCATCACCCGCGTGTTCACCAAGCTCGATGAGAACGAACGCGACACGCTCTATCGCGAGCGCAAGCTGCACAAAGAAATCACCCTGGTGCTGCACGAGTGGGGGCACGTGCTGGGCGCGCCTCACGACACCGCGGGCGACAGTTTGCTCAACCCGGCCTACGCGGTGCAACGCACGCGCTTCGCGCCGATGACGGCTGCGTTGCTGGCCCGCTCGCTGGCCCTGCGTGACGAGAAGGTCGATCGAAAGACCTGGGCGAAGGGGTTGCACACCTTCATTCGAGCTGCGCCCGACGACGCGTGGAGCCTGCAGGACAAGGCGGCCACGCTCGCGGATCTCGAGCGGGTGATGAAGGGCGAAGATGCAGAAGCGGCTGCGCTCTCGCAGCGGCGCGACCGGGCCACCCTGCTCGAGGTCGACAAGCTGCGCGCGAAGGCGAAGTGGCCCGAGGCGCTCGCGGCCGTTCGTCCGCTGCTGGCGCGCGAGGCTTCGGTGCCGGGTGTACACGGCGTGGCCTGTCAGCTCGCGGGCATGGCGAGCTTGAGCAGCAAGGAGACGCTCGAGCTGTGCCGCGCGGCCGTGACGTACGCACCGGGTGATGGCAACGCGTTGTTGATGCTCGCGCAGGTGCAGGCCGCCACGAAGGATCTTGCGGGCGCGCGGCTCACCTTCAGCTCAGCGCGCGAGAAGTTCTTCGCCACGCCTCCGGTGACCGTGGAGACCTCGGCCGCGCTCGGCTCGGTCGCCCGCAGCTTGAGCTTCGTGAGCTGGGCCGAGCAGTCGGCCGTCAAGGCACCCGGTCGCACCGCTGCGGAAGAAGTGGTCGAGTGGGCTGCGCGCAAACGCCGCTGGTTCGGGCTCCCCGCGGGCGTCGATGCGCCTGCACCTGCGGCCGAGCCCGACTACCTCGAGCGTTTCATGCAGGCCCAACACGAGCTGTCGGCACATCAGCTCTCCCGCGCCGAGGCGACGGTGGCGGGCCTCGAGAAGGCGTTCCCCACGTTGCCGGGCACCCTGACGTTGCGCTGCGAGCTGTGGTTTCGGCAACGCGCGAACGCGAAGGCCATCGCCGCCTGTGAGCGCGCGGTGACGGCGTACCCCGACTCGCTTCAAGGCCACTACCTGCTGGGCGTGATGCACTCGATGAGCGGCCAGCACCGCAAGGCGGTCGACCATCTCGAGCAGGTGGTGGCGGCTGATCAGACCGTCGACGACGCCTGGCAACGGCTGGCTGCCAGCTACAAGACCCTGGGCGATCGCCTGAATGGCGCGCGGGTGCAGGCTCGCACCCCGCGCTGACGTCTCAGACGAGAGCTCAGGCCCAGAGCACGGGCTTCTTGTTCGAGTACCAACCCTCGAGCTTGTCGGCGACCGAGGCTTCGATCTTCGCGCGCTTGAGCTTCATCGTGGGCGTGAGCAGGCCGTTCTCGATGGTCCACGGCTCGTTGACGATGACGAACATCTGCAGTTGCTCGTAGCCCGACAGGCCCTTGTTCACCTCGGTGAGCCAGGCGGCGAGCTCCTTTTCCACGCGCTCTTTGGTGGCGGCATCGAGGCCCTGCTTGCGAATGTTCTCCGCGAGAATGATCAACGCGTAGGCCGCCGGCTGACCGACGCCAGAGACGCACGACAGCTCGATCAACGGCTGCTCGTTGAGCTTGTTCTCGATGGGTGCGGGCGAGACGTACTTGCCCTTGGCCGTCTTGAAGAGCTCCTTCACGCGGCCGGTGATCTTCAGCAGGCCGCTGGGCTTACGCTCGCCCTTGTCGCCAGTGCGGAAGAAGCCGTCTGCGGTGAAGCTCTCGGCGTCGAGATCAGGGCGCTTGTAGTAGCCGACCATGCAGCCGGGCGACTTGATCAACACTTCGCCTTCTTCGCTGAGCTTCACCTCGACGCCCTTGTACGGCACGCCCACGTAGCCCGCCTCGTTGTGCTCGTCGGACGAGAGGTGGCTGAACGCGAAGTCTTCCGTCATCGCGTAACCCTCGAGCAGCCGCAGGCCGAGGCGGCGGTACCAGCTGATCAACTCAGCGGGGATGGGCGCCGAGCCCGAGCCCGCCAGACGAACCGCGTCGAGGCCCAGGCCCGTGAGCACCTTCTTGCCCACGCGCTTGCCGAGAAAGGGAATCTTGAGGAGGAACTCGAGCCGCGCGGGGGGCATCTTGGAGAAGACGCCCTGCTGGAACTTGAGCCACAGACGCGGCACCGAGATGAAGAGGGTGGGGCGCGCGCGCTTCAAGTCAGCGAGGAAGGTGTCGAGCGACTCGGCGAAGAAGATCTGCCCGCCACCGACCAGCATCGAGACGCACTCGATGTACGCGCGCTCGAACACGTGCGCCAACGGCAGGTAGGAAAGCGCTCGATCGCCCGCCTTGAACTCGATGCGCTCGCGCATGCCCTCGGCCGCGCGGGTGATGCGCTCGAAGCTGTGCATCACGCCCTTGGGCTGACCGGTCGAGCCCGAGGTGTAGATGATCATCGCCAGGTCCGTGCCCGCGCGCTGCACGTTGCCCTCGATGGGCGCGGTCTTCGCGATGATGTCGTCCCAGCTCTCGCCCACGCCCTTGGGGCCCATGGGCATCGAGATCAACTTCACGCCCGCGGGCACGCCCGGCGCCTGCGCGGCATAGTTGTCGAGCTTGCCCACCAGCAGCACCTTTGCTTCGCTGTGCTCCATCACGAAGCGAATGGTCGCCTCGCCTTCGGTGGGGAAGATGGCGACGGTGGTGAAGCCGCCGAGCCAGATGGCGAGCTCACCGATGAAGAAGTGGGCGCAGTTCTTCGTGAGCATACCGACACGATCGCCCGGCGAGAGCCCCAGGGAATTGAGGTGCGCGGCCAGGCGGCGCGCTTCGTTCATGACCTGCGCCCAGGTGTATTCGCGGGCTGCTCCGCCACCGGTCGGCTGCGTCAGGTAGACGTGCTGGGGCATCTTCGCTTCGTGCTCGAAGACGTAGTCGAGGATCAGCTTTTGAGCGGTCATGCGGGGGAAGTTCGCCCCGCTCCGCCTCGTTGTCCACGGACTTCGTCGTCACGCCCGCTTTGGAGTCGAGTGACGGCGCACTGCGTTGCAGAGCCCTCGCCGCGAAACGGTGGACTTGAGCCCTTCACCTCTGGAGCAGCAACGCCTGGTACTCGCGCCAGTCGACGCGCTCCACGGAAGCGGCCTGCTCACTGCCACCCAGCGCGGGCACGAAGCCGAAAGACTCGTGGTGGTCCCAGTCGCCCACGCGGGCCCTGGAGGCGACGTCGAGCGGCTTGCGCAAGTTCCTCCCGTACTTTCAAAGCTCGTCCTCCCCCTCGTGGTGAGTTCATCGGGTTCGGGCGTCACAGGCATCACGACGGGCGTGGGCGCACAGCTGATTAGCAAGAGGCATGTCAGTTCCGTAACAAGGGGGTCTACGGCCGAACTCGTCTCATCGGAGCGCCACTCGATCCATGAAGCACCGCATGGATCTCCGAGACGATCGCGAGCGCAACCGAAGCCGGCCCTTCGCCACCAAGCGCCAGCCCAACGGGCGCATGAAGCCGCTCGAGCGCGAAGCCTGAGGGCATCATCGCAAGCAGATCCCTCGTTCGTTTCGTCGGCCCCAGCACCCCGATGTACTCCGGCAGCGGAGACCGCAGCACCGCCTCGAGGGCGCGGGCGTCGTAGATGAGATGGTGCGACATCACGACCACCGCACAGCCCGCCTCGAGCGGCAGCTCGTTCAAAGCCCCCGGAGCGAGCACTTGCGTCGCAGCCCCGGGAAACCGCGTCGCCGTCACCTGAGCAGGCCGCCAGTCGACCACGTGCACGTCCCACCCCAGCGCGCTCGCCATGCTGTGAACCGGCAACGCATCGTGCCCAGCGCCGCACACCACCAGCCGCACCGACGGGCGCAGCGTCTCGAAGTGACCTTCCATCACCGTGAGCTCGACGGGTTTGCGCGTCTCGATCACCTCGGCCATCGCGCGCGCGGTGGGCCCGTCAGCCTGAAACGGCTCGAGCAACACATCGACCTCGCCGCCACACCCCAGGGCGACCTCCCCCTCAGCCGAGGTGTCGTAGGTGCGCACGAGGGGGGTTCCCTGCTCGACGAGCCACGCCGCGCGGCGCACCACGTCGGCCTCGAGACACCCGCCGCTGATGCTGCCGGCCTGCCAGCCCTCCGAGGTGACGAGCATGCGTGCGCCGGGTTTCCGGTACGACGAGCCGCGGGTGGCGACGACGGTGGCGAGCACGGGTGTCTCACCGCGCGCCCAGGCCTTTCGCGCCGCCAGGAGGATTGAGTTCAGCTCACTCATGCGGCGCGAGTCTAACGCCGGCTGTAAGGTCGCGCGCCGTGAGTGGTCCATTCAAGATCGTCGCGCTCTGGTGCTGGTATCGCGGCGCGGAGTTCTACGGTTACCAGCAGCAGCAGAACCGTCGAACGGTGCAGCTCGAGCTGCTCAAGGCATTTTCCCTCGCAGGCCTCACGCGCAACCCGGTGGTGGCGGGGCGAACCGACAAGTTCGTGAGCGCGCGCATGCAGGTGCTCAGTGGCCGGCTGGAGCGTGAAATCGCCGCGGAAGACCTGGTGCCCCGGCTCAACGCCGTGTTGCCCACCGACATCGGCATTCACCTCGCGCGCGAAGCGAAGACCGGCTTCCACGCGGCGTGGAGCGCGAACTCGAAGGAGTACCGCTACGTCTTGCGCACCGGGGAACTCGGTGACGAGGCCCTGCTGCGTGAAGCGGCCGCGCTGGTGCCCGGTACGCGCAGCTTCAAGGCGTTTCATTTCAAGACGAGCGAAGACAAACCTCGCACGGTGAACTCGATCGAGTTCATGCGTTCGCAGGAAGGCCTCACGCTGCGTTTCATCGGCGAAGGCTTCGCGCGGCACATGGTGCGCATGTTGGTGGGTGGGATGACGGCGGTCTCGACGGGCGCGGTGACGATTGAGCAATTCAGAGCGGGCCTGTTGGAGCAGCGAAATTTCTACTGCCCCACCGCGGCGCCCGAGCCGCTGACGTTGTGGAGCGTGGGCTACCCGGCCGAGGTCGATCCGTTCACGACCGAAGAGCGCACCGCCTTCCCCTGGACCCACTGAACTCCCTCGCCCTGCGAAGCGGGGGGTAGGGTCGGGGAGATAAGGGTCGGCCGTCGATCTCATCGAAGAGACCGTCTGGAGGTCGGGCAGCTCGCGAAGATTCACCGGCCGTTGCACCACGTTGATCGACATGAGTTCGCCGAACATTCAAAAGTGCTGCGCTTCCCTGAGGTGTGCAACCCCCACGCGTCGCGGCGATGGGGTGCTCATCGGGGGGGCGGAAATTGGCACCCGTGGTCTGTGCGCACGTGGGGACATGCGGTCAGACCACGCGTCGCGGCGATGGGGCGCATCGGGGGGGGCGAAATTGGCACCCGTGGTCTGTGCGCGCGTGGGGACGTGCGGTCAGACCACGCGGTGCGCTCGAAGTTATCGCCCATGATGTTGATCCCAGCGCGTCGGGGGTCACCGTGCCCTCGATGGAAAACAGTTCGAGGACGCCCTGCAGCCGGCGATGAAGTCCGGGTTCGGGTGTGGATTACTCGCGGTGAGCCGGCAGCGAAGGCCAGCACTTGTTGGCCCTGAATGAGGCAGGCTGTGGCCATGCGTGAGCTCATCGAGTTCTCTGGAGCAACTGGATACCTGTTGTTGATGCTTGGCCGGCCGGAGCCCTTCCCGCACTGGGTGCGCTGGGGCTCGCCGGCCTGACGCGCGCCTTCCGGCCCGCGCTCCTGCTCGCGGGCGTGACCCTGTCGATCGGGCTTTCGGCCTTGTTGATGGGTCTCATCGGCCGCACCTCCGACCTCAAGGTCAGCTACCGGGCCGCCGCGCACGCCTCCCCTGTCGCCCTGCCGACCATCATCGCAGGGGCCACGAACGAGGCAGAGGCGAGCGCGACCCTCGGCATGCTGGTGGGGTTCCCCTTGGTGCTGCTCGCCGGGGGCGTGATGGGCGCGGCCTTCGCGCGCACGGGAGAAGCGTGATGGAAGAGTCTGAGATGTCGCCGATGGCGCGGCTCGCCGAGTCCTTCAACGAGGGCGGTTCGTGGATGTACCCCATCACGCTGCTGGGCGGCCTGTTGCCGCTGCTCGCGCTCGGCTTTCTGGTGGTGGGGTTCGTCTCGAAGAGCAATCGCGCGCTGCCGCTGTCGATCGTCTTGCTGGTGCTCGCGGTGCTGCCACCCGCGCTGGGTGCCATGGGTGCACGCTTCGCGCGCGCGGACGCTGCAGAGGCGATCGCCATGGCCTCTCCTGAAGACCAGGAGGTCATTCGCATTGGCACAGAATCAGAGCTCCTCAACCTCACGCTCTGGGGGCTGTGGGCGGCGCTCCTCCCCGGCGTGGCGGGCTGTGCGTTGCTCGGCGTGGGGCTCAGCCGGCTGCCGCGCTTCGCGACCCGCCCGAGGTGAAAGCGGGGTGACCCTCGCGCTGCAGCCATCGCGCTCGCCCTGGAAAATTTCTGGGTTCTGCTTTCACTCACGACGCTGCTCGTCAACGGCGCTCAGGGTAAACCTCGCATCGACCAGAGGTTCGTCATCGTCTCTCAGGTGGTCTTCTCAATTGAGTCCCACCTGAACTCGAGCTCGAAGCGTTCGGGCTCGCTCACCAACACCGTGGCCGTGCCCTCGATGGAAAACAGGTCGAGGATGCCCAGCATGCAGCCGGCGATGAACTCCGGGTTCGGGTGTGGATCGCTCGCGGTGAGCCGGTAGTGGTTGACCCCCACGGCGTGCATCTCGAGGTCCATCTTGCGCCGCACGGCGTGCAGGTAGCGGGGCACGCTGAGCACCGTGCGGTCGACCCCGAAGAGGGGCGCCACGTTGCGAAACACCCGGCCCACGATGGTCTTGCCGAAGCCATCGGTGAAGCGGCGGCCGAGCGCGCGGAAGCCGTCTGCCTCGGGGCGCATCGGGTAGACGTGCCTTCGCGCGACCTCGAGTGCCGCGCGCCACACCCGCGCCGAGTACATCTTGCGCGGCGCCTCGGGATCGTAGCCGATGCCCTCGAGCGAAGCGGCGAGCTCCGCATCGGGGAGCAGCGCGCCGCCGACGAACATCCCCTCGAAGACGCGGGCCGGCACGTCATCGTCTTCGAGCTCATCCACCACGTGTCCTCCAGAGGCCCACGAAGGTGTTGAACGGAGAAGGGAACGGCTGGGCGAACCTCAATCCCTCAATCACGCACGCATTGAAGCACAGTTGTCGCGCGGTGCTGGGTGGCTCAAGCTCCTTCGCCATGCCGCCGCGTACTTTCGACGTGGGAAACATCACGCGCGAGGCGCTCTCGCAGTTGGCTCCGGCATTGGCGCGCACCCTCGAGCAGGCGAAGTCGACCTGGGCCGAGTTTCTTTCCCGCGCGCGCATCACCTTGACCACCAGCAGCGCCAACGATGGGGCGCCCACGCTGACGCTGGTGCCTCCGGGTTTTGATGCCACCAGGCCCGTGACGGTGCAGACGCACTACCACGGTGACGCGACCTCCATCGCTGCCGCGGCCGGCCCGCACACCTTCAACATCAAGGAACAGCTGATCAGAGATCCGCAGCGCGTCTGGGTGTTGCCTGAAGCCAAAAGCAACGTCGGCCTGGGCAACACCAACTGGAACAACGTGAAGGATCAAGCGGGCACCACCCGTGACGCGCTGGCCGGTGCGGGCGTCGTCGCGCCGAACGAGACCACGTACGTGGTCTCGGCCCACTCAGCAGGGGGCCGTGCGCTCGCCGCGGCGATGACGAGTGGGACCCTGAGAGCTGATCAGCTCGTGCTGCTCGACTGTCTCTACGAGCGCGAGCAGGGTCCGGGCGCGAACACCGCCATCTTGAATGCAGTCAAGAACGGCGGCCTGGCGAAGGTCAGAGAAGTCGTCATCGTGGCGACTGGCAGCTACCCCAGCGAGCGTGATGACCTGCTGATGGAGGCGGGCGGTGGCAAAGTACGCAAGGAGACCCTGGTTCCGAGGCAGGGAAGCTCGAACCACGAAGCAGCCGCTCGCAATCACCTCGTTCCCAGGTGAATTCATGATCAGGCTCACTGCTGCAGTCCTGGCGCGGTGCGCGTGATGGGGCGCTGAGCCCTGCTGAAAACAGGGGGCGACCCCCCCGGGATTCGCTGTGCCGCGCCGCGGCATGTTCATTAGTCAACCAGCTCAATCCAGCTTCCAACCGGGGGGACGATGGGGTCTCGACATTACCGCTGCGTGCTCTTCGTCTGCCTGCTCGCTGCGGTCGCGTGGAGCGCTGAGTTCGGCTTGGACCAGGTGGCTGCGAAAGCAAAGGGCCTGTCGCTGCGGCCTTATTCTGCGCCGCCTGAGGTCCCCGACTTCATGCGCAAGCTCTCGTACGACGAGTTTCGCAGCATTCGCTTCGACCCTGCTCGCAGCTTGTGGCGCGGCACCGGCTCGCGGTTCGAAGTGATGATGATGGTGCCCGGCCTCTTCTTCACGCACCCGGTGAAGCTGAACATCATCAACGGCAAGAGCGTGGCCCCGCTGCCGTTCAAGCGTGAGGCCTTCACGAGCGACGACGCAGAGCTGATGCGCAAGGTCCCCGCTGATCTCGGCTTCGCGGGCTTCAAGCTCACGTTCCCTCTCAACACGCCCCGGGTGCAGGATCAGTTTCTGGTCTTCGCGGGCGCCAGCTACTTCCGCGCCGTCGGCAAGGGTGACAACTGGGGCCTCTCGGGGCGGGGCGCGGCCATCGACACCGCGTTGCCTTCAGGTGAAGAGTTCCCCGCGTTCATCGAGTTCTGGCTTGAGAAGCCCGCCAACGACGCGAAGTCGATGCGCATCTACGGTCTGCTCGACAGCAAGCGGCTCACCGGCGCCTACCAGTTCACCGTCTTCCCAGGCGACGTCACGCGCGTCGAAGTCAAGGCGCTGCTCTTCACGCGGGAACGCATCGAGCTGCTCGGCGTCGCGCCGCTCACCAGCATGTTCTTCTACGGCGAGCCCTCGCATCGGCCGGTGGGGCATTGGCGGCCCGAGGTGCACGACTCCGATGGGGTGCTGGTGCAGGACGGCAACGGCGAGTGGTTGTGGAACCCGTTGATGAACCCGCGCACGCTCCACGTGCAGTCGTTCATCGTGCGCGACGTGAAGGGCTTCGGCCTGATGCAGCGCGATCAACGCTTCGCCTCGTACGAGGACCCTGAGGCGAGCTACGAGCGCAGGCCGAGCGCCTGGGTCACCCCCATCGGAAGCTGGGGGCCGGGCCGCGTGGTGCTGGTGGAGATCCCCACCAAGGAAGAGACCAACGACAACATCGTGGCCTTCTGGTCGCCGCCCGCACCCGTCGCAGCGGGCAGCGCGTTGACCTTCGAGTACCGCATCGACGTGGGTGACGCAGCGGTGGTGCAGGCCTCGAACACCCAGACGCGCAACGTGCTCGGCCGCAGCGTGCAGACCTTCGTGGGGCGCGGTGAGTTCGATGGGCCGGGTGACTCCAAGGGGCGCTACCGCGTGCTGGTCGACTTCAAAGGCGGCGCGCTCGAGGCGCGGGCACCGTCGGCTGCGCTGCGTGCCGAGGTCAGCGCGATGGAAGGCGGGCAGGTGCTCGAGCACTCGGTGTCCTGGGTCGAAGCGAGCCAGGTGTGGCGGCTGGCCATTCTCGCGCGGCCCGCAGAGAACAAGCCGCTGGCGTTGCGGGGCGCGCTGCTCGACGAGAACCAGTCGCTCACCGAGACGTGGACGTACACCCTGCAGCAGGAGAACCCCATTCCGGAGCTCGGCCGATGACGCCCAGCTCAGAGCTCAACTTGCTGCTGCTCCATCGCGCGTACTGCTACCTGCGCTTGAGCGGCGCCGATGGGCCTTTCGCGTTGCGGGGCATGCGCACCTCGATGAACGTGCTGGTCGACGCGGGTGAGGGTGAAGGCCGCGAGGCTCTCTGGCGCGAGCTCGAAGCACTCACCTCGTGGATTCCGCCCATCGAACCGAGCGCTCCTCCCGTGCTGCGAGGCCACATCGCCTACGCAGCCGACGGTCGCTGAGGCGCACGTGGAGACCCTGGCGCACGCCGGTGCACCGGCCCAGACGAGCGCTCCACCGCGATGGCAGAACGCTGGGCGCAGAAGACGGCTGCTGGTCTTCGTCGGCGTCTTCGCTCAATCGACCCTGGCGACCTGGGCGCTGCGCAGCGTGCTGCCGTACCGCGGCGACCTCTGGCTGGAGCGAGCGATTCTCGCGGTGTTCTTCGTGCTCTTCTCGTGGATCTCCTCGGGCTTCTGGGTGGCCCTGTTCGGCTTCGTGATTCGAAGGCTGGGTGGAGATGCGTTCAGCCCGAGCACGCGGCTGGCCGAGGTCAGCCGTTCCCTGCCACTGGCGCCGACCGCCATTCTGGTGCCCATCTTTCACGAAGACGTGGGGCGCACCTTCGCGGGCATTCGCAGCACCTGGCGCGACCTGCAACGCACCGGCGACGCGCCTTCGTTCGAGCTCTTCATCTTGTCAGACAGCCGCAGTCCCCAGCACTGGCTGCGGGAACGCGAGGCGTGGCACGCGCTGCGCGTCGAGCTGGGCATGCCGCCGATTCACTACCGGCGGCGCAGCGTGAACCTCAATCGCAAGACAGGAAACATCGGTGACTTTCTGCGGCGCTGGGGCCGGCGCTTTCGCTACGCCATCGTGATGGACGCCGACAGCGTGATGAGCGGCCAGACGCTGGTGCGGTTGGTGCGATTGATGGAAGCCTCTCCGCGCACTGGCATTCTCCAGACCCGGCCCCGGTTGATCAACGCCGCCTCACCCCACGCGCGCGTGCAGCAGTTTTCCAGCAGCCTCTACGGCCCGTTGTTCACCGATGGGCTCGCCGCGCTGCAGTTGGGCGACGCTTCGTTCTGGGGGCACAACGGCATCATCCGGGTCGACGCGTTCATGAAGCACTGCGGGCTGCGCCGCCTGAAGGGCCACGGGTTCATGAGCGGCTCGGTGCTCAGTCACGACTTCGTCGAGGCCGCGTACATGCGCAAGGCGGGCTATGAGGTCTGGCTCGATCCTGACCTGGGTGGAAGTTACGAAGAGCCGCCGCCCACCCTCGATGACGAGCTGGCGCGCGATCGACGCTGGGCGCACGGCAACCTGCAGCACCTCTGGTTTCTCTTTCGCCGCGGCTTCGCGTTCGCGCATCGCCTCGCGTTCATCAACGGCATCATGTCGTACCTCTCGGCGGCGCTCTGGTTCACCTACCTCGTGCTGCTCACCGTCGAGCTGGCGCGCTTCACGCTCTTTGCCATCGAGTACTTCCCTGAGCCGCACAACCCGTACCCGGTGTGGCCCCAGTGGCAGCCGCAGTGGGCCCTGCGGCTCGCGCTGAGCACTGTGTTTTTGCTGTTCATGCCCAAGCTGCTCGCGCTCATCGACCTCGCGCTCGACCGCGCGCGCACGCGGGAAATGGGCGGGCTGCCGCGCGTGGTCCTGGGGGTGCTCATCGAGTCGGTCGTCTCGGTGCTGCTCGCGCCCGTGCGGATGATCAGCCACACGGTCAGCGTGTTGATCACCCTGTTCAACGTCGAGGTGCGCTGGGCGGGTCAGAACCGCACGCAGGAATCGGGTTGGCGCGAGGCGCTGCGCCAGCATCTTCCCGGTGCCGTGCTCGCGGTGGCCTGGAGTGCCTTCGCGTACTGGCTGCGGCCCTCGTTCATGCTGTGGGCGTTGCCTGTGGCCATCCCGCTGCTCCTCGCCGGGCCCGTCAGCGTCTGGTTGGGGCGCTTCCGCACGGGGCGGCGCTGGCGTGAACTCGGCCTGCTCAACACGCCCGAAGAACGTGAGCCGCCGGTGGTGGTCGCCGAGCTGAACGCGGCGCCTGTCGTGGTGCACACCGCGGTCGACGCGTTCACCGATGCGGTGCTTCACCCGAGGAAGAACCGCCTGCACGTGGCGCTCGCACGGCATCGCCGCGACACGCCCCAACGCCGCGCGCGCCGGGAAGCGCTGGTGGAACGTTGCCTCACCCAGGGCCCGCAGGTGCTCACGCGCGCTGATCAGGTCTGGCTGCTCGAGGACGGTGCGGGGCTGGCTACGGTGCACCGCAAGGCCTGGTTGTGTGAGGCCGACTCGCCCTGGGCACCGCTGCTCACCGCGTTGTGCAAAGGCCCTTGATCTTAAAGTACGCCCTCGACTTCGCTCGATGGGTCTTTGGAAATAGGAATCGGGTTCCATCACCGGTCTCCCCGAGCCCAATCGAGGGGGCACTTGCAGTGCGAAGGAGAGACAATCCCTCGACTCGGCTTTGGGATGAGCGGGGTCCGTTCGCTATTTCGAAAAACCCTGCGAGCGGAGTCGAGGCACCTGGTTCATCAGTCTCTGTCGCAGGGAGAGGTTGCTCACTCTCAGAGCCCAAACCGAAGCGTCGACCCACGCTCTTCCACCGCCCACACATCCGTCGCCGAACTTCCCCACACGCCCCACAACCCAAAGCTCGTACCGCTCGAAGTGGTGACCCACAGGGTCCCGCTCCGCCGCAGAATCGTGCCGCCGCTGCCGACGACGAAGACCTCGGCGCCCTGGCTCCACACGCCATACAGCGAGCTGCTGGTGCCGCTGAACGAGTTGAGCCACGCCGTTCCATTCCAGTGGAGGATCGACCCAGATCCACCCACGGCCCACGCGTCGTCGGCCGCGCTGCCCCCCACCGCGAACAGATTGCCCACGCCGGCCGGAACGGGCGCCCACGCGTTGCCAATCCAATGCAGCATGGTGCCCGCGATCCCGACCGCCCACACGTCGTTGGCCGCGCTGCCCCACACGCCGTGCAGCGTCTGGGTGACGCCGCTGGCCGACGGCGACCACGCCGCGCCATTCCAATGCAAAATCGTCCCCGACAAGCCGACCGCCCAGACGTCGTTCGCTGCGCTGCCCCACACGTCGTAGAGCACCACGCCGGTGCCACTGGTGACGGAGGCCCAGCTCACGCCATCCCACTTGATGATGTTGCCCGCACCGCCCACCGCCCACACCTCGTTGGCCGAGCTGCCCCACACATCCTGCAGATTCTCCGTGACGCCGCTCGACTCGGCCGCCCAGTTGGCGCCGTTCCAATGCAGCACGGTTCCATTGTCGCCCACGGCCCACACATCATTCGCGGCGCTGCCCCAGACGGAGTTGAGCCAGGCGGTGTTGCCGTTGGGCACGGCGCGCCAGGTGGGCATGGGGGTGCCGGCATCCACCCCCGCATCGACGCCCGCATCGCTCCCAGCGTCGGTGCCCGCATCCTGACCACCACCACCACCTCCTCCCGTGTTGGCGGTGAGGCAGGCCCCTGCGTTGCACGTCTGGCTGAGCAGGCACACGCCGCACCTGCCGCCGCCGAGCCCGCATGATTGGGTCGAAGACGCGGAGATTATCTCCGAGATACACGCGCCATTCGACACGCAGCCCTTGCAAGCGGGCGCAGGCGCGCTGCACGCCGAGCCGAGGGCAACCACCGAAAGGAACCACGCTGCACGAAGAGAGGGCACCATGGAGAGGCGGTGTACGCGGAAGCGCAGCCCTCAGCCACTGACCAGCAGCCCGAAGTGTTCGGCGATCAGCACCGCCGCGAGACGCTCGACCAGTCGAGGCCCATCAACCTGGAGTTCTCGAACGCCCCCCGTAAGGCGGTGTGAAGCAATTGCGCCCGGGTGAGGTCGCAGCCGCGAAAAGAGCACGCCTCCAGCTTGGCGGTCTTCCACTGCGTCTCCTGCAGCAGACAGTTTTCGAACACGCACTTGTAGAACGCGTTGCCTGCGAGCACGCCGCGCACTCTTGGCACCCTGAATGCACGACGTCGCGTCATGGAAACCCAGGACCTCGAGCTCGAAGTGACCGAAGGTGACCGCCGCACCGCCGGCGAGTTTTTGCAGTTCTGGCCGCTGGCCCCGGTGATTCCGGTGGCCGCCGCGGTGGTGCACCTGCTGGCGAAGCCCGAGTCGTGGAGCCGCAATCAGAAGCGGGTGCTCACGGCCGCGGGCGTGGTGGTGGGGCTCAACCTCGTCCGCTGGCAACTGCAGCGCTTCTTCACGCCGCGCCCCCGGTACGAGGTGCTCCAGCACGACGGCTCGTTCGAGATTCGCCGCTACCCCGCGATGGTGGTCGCCCAGACGCGCGTCAACCTGGGGTTCGAGCTCGCGCTCAACGAGGGGTTTGAGCGCCTCGCGGGTTTCATCTTCGGCAAGAACACGGGCCAGGAGCACGTCTCGATGACCACGCCGGTGGTGACCCAGCACGAGTCGCTCCACTTCGATTCGCTCACCTCTGAAGGGCAGGATGATGGCGGGTACACCGTCTCTTTCGTGATGCCGGCACAGCGCACGGTGCGAGACCTGCCCTTGCCTGAAGACGACCGCGTCACGCTGCGAGAGCTGCAGCCGCGCACGGTGGCCGCGCTCAAGTTCAGCGGGCGCTTCGATGGTGAGCGGGTGCGCCGCGCTTCGGAGCGGTTGATGGATGAGGCTCGCAACCACGGCATCGAGGTGCTCGGCGAGCCGGCCTTCGCGGGCTACGACTCACCTTCCACCTTGCCGCTGCTGCGGCGCAACGAGGTCTGGGTGCAGGTCGCCGACGAGGCTGCGTCGTGGCCCACGTCTTCCACCTGAGCAGTGGTCACGCCCTGGTGGCCGTTCGTCCAGGCCCATCGTGTCAATCCACGACGGCGAACGTTGAGCCGCAAATTCAGGACACAGATTCTCAAAGTTGAGAAGCTGCCCGCCATGAATCTTCTCTGGGATGACCTGCGTTACCTCGAGGCGCTCGACCGC